>JAGWNO010000132.1 GCA_028871235.1 Gammaproteobacteria bacterium | reverse complement strand
ATTTAAGCTATAATTCCCATGGGCGCTGTGCGAGTATCTTCCCATGAGCACACATTCAGTACGCAATAGTCGTGGACAGGCGGTCGAATCTTTCACCGCCACCGATGCCAAGAATGCCTTCGGGACAGTCCTGGAGAAGGCTATGTCCAAGGGCATGGTGGCGATTACCAAGCGAGACAAAGCGCGGGCGGTAGTGCTCTCGGTCGAGGAATACGAGGCCCTGCTGGAACGTGTACCTGACCCCTTGAAGGCGCTCAGTGCAGAGTTCGATGAACTTGTGGCCCGCATGCAGACGCCTAAAGCGAAGGCTGCAGGCAAGGCCCTGTTCAAGGCATCACCGGTTGAGCTCGGTAAAGCAGCGGTAACCGCCGCGCGTAAGCGTGGCTAAACCTAACCCCTATATCGGAGTTCTGGCTGGAACAAACGGCGCCGGTAAGAGCAGCGTCGCCGGCGCGTTTCTGCGTGCGGCGGGTGCCGAATACTTCAACCCGGATGAAGCAACGCGGCGCATCCTTGCCGTAGAACTCGGTATTTCTGAAGCAGAAGCCAACAGCCTGGCATGGAAAGAGGGCTTGCGGCGTTTGCAATCTGCCATTCAGGAACGAGAGGACTATTGGTTCGAAACCACTCTGGGTGGGAACACTATTTCTGAGACGTTGGTAGCTGCGGCATCTTCGGGTGTTGAAGTGCACATCTGGTACGTCGGTCTAAGCAGTCCAGAACTGCATATCGCGCGTGTGGCCGCACGGGTGAAACGGGGTGGACACGATATTCCGACGGACAAGATTCGTGAGCGCTATAGCAACAGCAGGCGGAATCTCATCAATCTGCTGCCCCATCTGACGGAACTTCAGGTTTTTGACAACAGCCGAGAGGCGGACCCAGCGACCGGGCAACAACCTGAACCAACCTTGATTCTTCGCATGCAGCACGGAAAGATCCTTAATCCAGGCGATTTACCCCAAGCTCCAGAGTGGGCCAAGCCGATAATCTCAGCAGCGCTGAAACTCAAACCTAAAACCTGACAAGCCAACGTGAAGCCCACGCACGACCAAGTTCGCGTGAGAGATCTTCGAGTTCATCGAGGTGTTCTACAACCGGCAGCGTTTGCATCAAACACTGGGCTATGTCAGCCCAGTGCGCTATGAAATGCAACGTGCTACTGTCTCTTAACCCTCTGTCCGTGAAACCGGGGCTGCTTCAGTCTGTCCCTGAGGTATCCGCATTACCCTCGTTCACGGCGCACCCCTCTTGCTGAAATGGTTCTCGATGAACTCATCGTCAGTAGGTACGTCACCTTTTTCAAACCGCCCGTGCACCAGTTTTAGTTATAGCTCTTCTTGTATCGGTTTTGGCGGATCGCTGCCCGCGAGTCTCTTGCTCATTTAGCGTTTTATCAATAGGTCAAATAGTCGGCCATCGTTCCGCTTACACTGACCGGTGCCAGTGTCCGATAGCTCGTTGAAGTTGAAAACGCATCTAATGTATTGACCGGTGTTGCCGTGCATTTCTATCAATCCGTTGCCCTGCGCTGATATTCCAATTGCGGTTCCTGCGGATTGTGCGGATACGCTTCCTGAATATGCTGTCCCCGCCGAAAGCGAGTAACCTCCCCCGCTTTCCGAGTAAATCCAGTGACCGGTGTAAGCAACTCCGTTAATAACGGCCGACATACTGCCATCGCTAGATAGCGTTGCACCGGTTTTGCCGACGTATTCTTGTCCATTATTTCTATCGACAAACGTAAGAGAGGCTGCACAGCCGCACAGCAAGAACGCAATACACCAATAAAATGCGATTCTCATGTTTTGCCATCCAACGTATTTACGACAGTTTATCGAATTAACAAACGCGGTTTTGATGGGTTGTTCAGCCAGCTTTTTTGCCACGAATCGGCACAATGTTCGCCGATGGCCCGGTCACAAACTGCGCCCGCTTTTTCATCAGTGCCTGGCA
This sequence comes from Gammaproteobacteria bacterium, assembly GCA_028871235.1. Taxonomy (GTDB): domain Bacteria; phylum Pseudomonadota; class Gammaproteobacteria; order Natronospirales; family REEB76; genus REEB76. The sequence continues at coordinate 3,614 of JAGWNO010000132.1, read as the reverse complement.
TTTATCGGGAATAATAAGGGACAGCCCACGGTTTATCATGCAAGGTGGTTTCGTTGATGGCTATTGAATCCATCGTCTCCCGGCAAAGATATTTTTAATCCGCTTCTGCTGGATGAGCTGCAGTGGGCGCGGTATCCGGCGCTTCGATGGCAATATCGAACTCATTTTCTTTCACCGTAACGCGCACATGGCCGCCGCCGGCAAGACGGCCGAATAGCAGTTCCTCGGCCAGCGGTTTCTTGAGGTGCTCCTGGATGATGCGCGCCATGGGGCGCGCGCCCATCTTGGCGTCGTAGCCGCGCTGGGCGATGAGCCGGCGTGCGGCCTCGTCCACTTCCAGCATCACGCCCTTCTGTTCCAGTTGGGTCTCCAGCTCGATGACGAACTTGTCCACCACCTTGGCGACGGTGCGCTGGTCCAGGCTGTTGAAGTGGATGACGGCGTCCAGGCGATTGCGGAATTCCGGGCTGAACAGGCGGCGGATGGCTTCCATGCCGTCGGGCGTGTTGTCCGACTGGGTAAAGCCGATGGCCGCGCGGCTCATCTCCTGGGCGCCGGCGTTGGTGGTCATGGCGATGATGACGTTGCGGAAATCCGCCTTGCGGCCGTTGTTATCCGTAAGCGTGCCGTGGTCCATGACCTGCAGCAACAGGTTGAACACTTCCGGATGGGCCTTCTCGATCTCGTCCAGCAGCAGCACGCAGTGGGGGTGTTTGAGGATGGCATCGGTCATCAGGCCACCCTGGTCGAAACCCACGTAGCCGGGCGGCGCGCCGATGAGCCGCGACACCGTGTGACGCTCCATGTATTCCGACATGTCGAAGCGCACGAACTCGATGCCCATGATGAGGGCCAGCTGCCGGGTGACTTCGGTCTTGCCCACGCCGGTGGGGCCGGCGAACAGGAACGAACCGATGGGCCGGGTTTCGGTGCCGAGGCCGGAGCGCGACATCTTGATGGCCGCGGCCAGCGTGGTGATGGCCTGGTCCTGGCCGTAGATCACCAGTTTCAGGTCCCGCTCCAGGTTGCGCAGGCCCTCCTTGTCGGAGGCCGAGACGCTCTTGGGCGGGATGCGCGCCATTTTGGCGACGATCTCCTCGATGTCCTGCACGCTGATGGTCTTGCGGCGCTTGCCGGCCGGGCGCAGGCGCATGTTGGCCCCGGCTTCGTCGATCACGTCGATGGCTTTGTCCGGCAGGTGCCGGTCATTGATGAAACGCGCCGCCAGGTCCGCCGCCGTCTCCAGCACCTTGTTTGGATACTTGACGGCGTGATGCTCCTCGAATTTGTGGCGCAGGCCCTTGAGAATGCGCGTGGTCTCCTCCACCGTCGGTTCGGGCACGTCGATCTTCTGGAAGCGCCGCGCCAGTGCCCGGTCTTTCTCGAAGATGCCGCGGTATTCCTGATAGGTGGTCGAGCCGATGCATTTGAGCTCGCCGCTCTGCAGCACCGGCTTGATGAGGTTGGAGGCGTCCATGACGCCGCCGGAGGCGGCGCCGGCGCCGATGACCGTGTGGATCTCGTCGATGAAGAGGATGCTGCCGGAATCCTTCTTGAGTTCGGTGATCACGCCCTTCAGGCGTTTCTCGAAATCGCCGCGATATTTGGTGCCGGCGATGAGCGCGCCCATGTCCAGGGCGTAGAGGGTGGCATCCCGCAATATCTCGGGCACCTGGTCTTCGACGATGAGGCGTGCGAGGCCCTCGGCCAGGGCGGTCTTGCCCACGCCCGCCTCGCCCACGAACAGCGGATTGTTCTTGCGGCGGCGACACAGGATCTGCACGGTGCGTTCGATCTCGTGCTCACGGCCAATGAGCGGATCGATGCGCCCTTCCCTGGCCAGCTGGTTGAGATTGGTGGTGTAGGCATCCAGCGGGCTCTTGCCGGCCTTGCCGGCGGTATCCTCCTCTTCCTCAGCCTGCTCGACGCCGCTCTCGCGGCCTTCGTCCTCATGGATCCTGGAGATGCCGTGGGCGATGTAGTTGACCACGTCCAGACGCGCCACGCCCTGGCGGCCCAGGAGGTACACCGCATGGGATTCCTTCTCGCCGAAGATGGCCACCAGCACGTTGAGCGCCGTCACTTCCTTGCGGCCGGAAGATTGCACGTGGAATACGGCGCGCTGCAGCACCCGCTGGAAACCGAGCGTCGGCTGCACGTCCGGATCGGGCGCGTCCACCCGCGGCGTGTTGACGTTGATGTACTCCACCAGCTCGCGGCGCACGGGTTCGATGTCCACGCCGCAGGCGCGTAGCACTTCCAGCACCCGCGGGGTGTCCAGCAGCGCCAGCAGCAGGTGCTCCACGGTCATGAACTCATGGTGCTTGGCGCGCGCCTCCCGGAAGGCGGTGTTGAGGCAGAATTCCAGTTCCTTGCTGAGCATGCTCACGCCTCCTCCAGGGTGCACAACAGCGGGTGCTGCTGCTTGCGGGAATAATCGTTCACCTGGGCGGCCTTGGTCTCGGCGATCTCGTAGGTGAACACGCCGCACACGCCTTTGCCGCGGGTGTGCACGTGCAGCATGATCTGGGTGGCCTTGCTGCGGTCCATGTGGAAGAAGGTCTGCAGCACTTCCACCACGAACTCCATGGGGGTGTAGTCGTCGTTGAGCAGCACCACCTTGAACAGCGGCGGCCGCTTGAGGCGCGGCTTGACCTCCTCCACCACCAGGCCGCGCTGGTATTCCTCGTCGTGCCGTTGCTCGCCCATGCCACCGATTTTAGCCGAATTTGCCCAGCCGGTGTCCGGCCGGTGCGTGCGCAAACCCGGGGCGGAATGCCTGCCGGGGCTACTTGGTGATGAAGGTGAACACGCCGTCCCAATCCGCCGGCGGCGGATGGCCGCGGAAATGGGCGACGCGGTCCAGGTACAGGCGGTATAGCATGCGGCCGGGCGACGCCTGCTGCAGGGCGAAGAACTCGCGTTCGGCGTTGTCCCAGTCCTGGGCGCGGTAGTAGAGCAGCGCCTGCTTGTGGCGGGTCAACAGGGATCGCAGGGCCTGGTCCACGGCGTCCTTGCGGCCCAGCGGCTCATGGATGGCCACCGGCTGTTCCTTGCCCTTGACCCGCACCCGGTCCAGCTCCAGGAAGGCGAACTCCGGTAGCGCCGCGCGCACCGATTCGCTGCAGATGATGCCGACGCCGTACTCCTTGGTGAGGCCCTCCAGCCGCGAACCCAGGTTCACGGCATCGCCCATGACGGTGTAGGCGCGGCGGAATTCCGAACCCATGTCGCCCACGCTCATGACACCGGTGTTCAGACCGATGCCGACGTGCAATTCGGGCCAGCCGCGCTGCCTGAATTCCGGGTTCAGCCGGTCGAGGGCGGCGTGCATGGCAAACGCCGCCTCCAGCGCATGGCGGGGATGCTGCGGATCAGGCAGCGGCGCCCCCCAGAAGGCCATGATGGCGTCGCCCATGTACTTGTCGATGGTGCCGCGGTTGTCGAGGATGATCTCCGACAACGGGGTCAGCAGCTGGTTGATGAAGGTGGTCAGCTCCTGGGCGGTCATCGTCTCGGAGATCGAGGTGAAGTTGCGGACGTCGCAGAACAACAGCGTCAGCTCGCGCACCGCGCCGCCGAGTTCGAGCTTCTCCGGATGGGAGATGATCTCG
>JAGWNO010000131.1 GCA_028871235.1 Gammaproteobacteria bacterium | reverse complement strand
CGAGGTGGCGGCGCTCAACGCCCAGCTCACACAGCAGGGCTTTACTCCGCTCCGGCTGTAGGGTTTTCTGCGGGTCTGGAGTATTGAATGAAACGCCCGGCTCTGGCCGGGCGTTTATCTGGGTAACCGCCGCAAGCGGCGAGACTCAGTTGGTACCTGCAACCTTCCTCAGGCAGGCAAGGATTTGAGTGTTCATCTTGAGGATGCCGTCGATGGTCTTTGGCTGTTTCCTGACATCCGGACAGCCCGCGGTCTTGGCATATTGCTGGAACCCCTGCGAGGCCACCAGGTTGCTTGCCTGGTATTCCCATTGTTCGGCCTTGGAGAGCGCATTGCTGTAGTTGGCGGATACGGTGCGGGCCCTGGCCTGCAGGTCCTTGGTATCCTTGTTGTACTTGACGGCACTGGTGTTGAAGTCATCCTGCTGCTTATTAAGCTTGGCGGGGATGGCGTTCACTGCGGTGATATTCACGTTGATCTGCGCCAGCTGGGCCTTGCAGGCCTTGTACGTGTCCTGGTTCAGCTGCTTGCCCTCACACTTTGATTTGTAATCGGCGATCTGGCTCTTCACGCCCGCATTCTGTTTCTGATAGGCGGCGAGGTCCTGCTGCAGCTGCTGCTGATCGGCCACCAGCTGTTTGCCGGTAGCCTGAAGTTCCTTGTTGCGGTGATCCACATCGTCCTGCGCGGCCTTGCTGGCATTCACCTCGTTCTGGATAGCTTCGCCCTGGCTGATGAGGTTGATTACGGACTCGGCGCCCCAGGCCGCAGTCAGCGCGCCGGCCAGCGCCAGCGTCAGTAGAACCGGGAAAATGCGGGATTTAGCGTTCATGAAGAACCTCTATTTGGATGAATCTGAATCTCTAATTGTAGGGGTATCGCGGGTTATCACCAAGCACCGGCCGGCCGGCTAATGTCAACGCCTCCCGCGGGCCGTTCCGGCAGGCGGCGGGGATTGCTTTGAGGGCCGGTACAGTTGACAACAGCGACTACGGCCCGAGGCCGCCCCCCGGGGTAGCCAATGGACCCGCAGACTCCTATGGCCGGGTTCCGCCAATGTGGCCGGCTGCTGGCGGGCAGCGCTCCGAACTGCGCCGCGGAAGCCGGGACGGTGGTGTTTGTCTTTGTGGGGGCGATTGTGGCGGCCGTAGACGGTGTGCGCAACGTCATCGCATTAAAAAAGCTTTGAGCGGCTGCGCCGCAACCCATTTCAGACAGCGGGGTTTCGTTCCAGTCCGGCATTCCGTCACCGGGCGCTCGTCGCAGGGGCGCGGAAGCCCCGTCTCTTGAATAAACGGCGACGCAGTCGCCACAAATTCTGGTGCGCTGGTTGGCGGCGAAGTTCCGCTTTATAAGATCGCCGCGTAATCGTCCTGGATGCGCCCCAGGTCGAGCTTGTTCAGGAAGTTGGAGTAGCACATCCAGGCGGTGATGGCATTGAGATCGGCGATCTGCGGCGGCAGGAAACGCGGGGGTGCGATGATGCCCTCGTCCACGGATTGTGCGAGTGTGCGTACATCCTCCAGTGTGGTCTTGCCGCAGAACAGCAACGGGATACGGTTCAGCATGCCCTTGCGTACTGCCAGCCGCATGTAGTTGTAGATCATGATGAAACCCTTGTTATAGGACAGGTCCTTGGTGAACGGCATGCCGGTTGGGGTGCTGCCTCGGAAGATGCGGGCAGTGGTGGCGAATGCTTCTTCCTCGCCGAGCCCCTGGTCGAGGAAGAACCGGTAGACATCCAGGAAACTCCCGCCCTGTTCGGCCTTATATACCGCGCGTACCCGATTGGCGAGCCGCTTGAGGCGGCTCGGGTAGGAGGCGAAGGTGATGATCTCCATGAGGATCGCCAGCCCCTCCTGGGTGATGGTGGAGGAGGGCGGGCCTTTGGAGAGGAACGTGCAGATGGGCTGGGTGCTGCCGTTCAAGGTGGTGCCGAGATGCACCCAGCCTTCGTGTACTTCCAGCACCCGCAGGTCGCGCTCGTTGAATTTGGCGTCCTTGCGGATCTTGATGTAATCGGCGCCGGCGGCCGCATCCGCGACGATGCCGTCGGACAGGATCACTCGCACCGTGCCCTCGGAGTCCTTGAACGCCCGGTTGAAGCGCTGTTGCAGGAGCTTGACCGCGTCCTCGCCGCTGAGGTTCTTGGGCGCGGGTTTCAACAGTTCGCTCTGGTCGATATTGGAGATGGCTTCGCCGAGCAGCGTGCCGAGGTCGGCAAGCGTAGGTCCGCCCTCGTGAAAAGCATCGCTGGCGGAACCGTAGAGCTCCTGGGAGATGGTGGCGAACTCCGGGGTGCCGCGTGCTTCCAGCATGCGCACCACCTGGATATATTCGCGGCACATGCGCCGCATGATGGTGCCGAGCGGGTTTAATTGGCCCAGTTGGCGGGTGATGTCGCGTTCGATCTCATGGAATTGCTGGCGCTTTTTTACCGGATCGAAACCCAGCGGCCGGCTTTCGTAATAGGCGCGATCCACCTTGGGCATTTCGCGCGCCCCGTTCCTGAAGAAATCCTCCTGGATGCCGTTATCCCACTTGATGTGGTCGAGGATGCGGATGGGCTTCTGCGCCTCCACGATCCGCGTGGAAAGCTCGCGCAGGGTCTGCTTATAGTTCTCGACGGTGGCGGATGCGCTCATGGGCGGCCTGTTGCGGCAGTTTCGCCCGCCTAGGGTACTCGCGGTGCGGACGCGCGGCCAGAGGTTCCAGAAAGCGTCTCCCGGGAAAGTGCCTGTCGCCGGCTGCTTCAGGCGCCGGCGCGCGCCAGCTTGCGGATCTCCTGCAAGGCCACCGACAGGCTGGGGAAGTCGGCGATATTGGCGTTCTTCATGTCTGTCAGGACACGCTGCACGTGCTGGATGCGCGTGGTAAATTTGCCGAACCAGGCGTCCAGATGATTTACGGCGTCGCGTGAATCGTGAGCCTTGGCCAGTACCTGGGCGGTGAGTATGCGCTGTTGGGCGTAGAGATCGTCGCGCAGCGTGTTGCGGGCCACCGCCTGCCAGTGACCGTCCACGTTGAGTCCCTCTATCTGCCGGCGCAGCCATTCAATATCCAATTCCCGGCCCACGTGGAAGTACACCCGTGCAACCACTTCCACCGGCAGTTTAGTGTCGCGGGCCACATCCGCCATATCCAGCGCGCCGTACAACGGCGTCAATGCCCCGATGCGCTGGGCGAGTGTTTCCGGCAAACCCACGTCAATATACTGTTGCACCATGCCGTGGTAGGTCTGCAGCTGGTTGTCGCTGAGCACCGCCGTCATGTGAGTGATGAGCGCATCGATGCCCGGACGGTACAGCGGCACGGTGGCGGCGATGTCGAGCCGGCCGTGCAGATGATCCAGCAGCCAGCGGGTGGCATGTCTGAGCAGGCGTGTACTCTGAACCACTATGGATACCTGCACTTTGGCCGGCACCCGGTTATCCAGGGCTTCGATGGCGGACCACATGCTTACCATATCGAAACTTTCGCGGGCGATGGTATAGGCGCGCGCCACGGAAGCGACCCCGACGCCGCTCTCCTCCTGCAGATTCTGGGCGAAGTTCGCGCCCATGCGGTTCACCATGCTGTTGGTGATCGCGGTAGCGACGATCTCGCGGCGCAGTCGGTGCCGCGGCATGAACTCGCGGTATTTGTTGCGGAGTACCGTGGGAAAGTAGTTTTCCAGTTCGTTGGCGAGATATGGGTCTTCGGCCACGTCGGACGCCAGCAGCGCGTTGTAGATGGCGATCTTGCTGTAGGCCAGCAACACCGCCAGCTCCGGTCGCGTGAGACCCCGGTTCGCGGCGCGCCGCTCCCTGAGTTCCTCGTCGCTGGGCAGGAATTCGATGCCGCGGTTGAGGAGACCGCTCTTTTCCAGGGAGCGCATCAGATAGGCGTGTTCGTTGACGCGCGCCGGTGCCTGGGATTCGGCGATCGAGATTGCCTGGGCCTGCATGTAATTGTCACGCAATACCAGCGCGCCCACTTCGTCAGTCATGGAGGCGAGCAGCGTATTACGCTGGGCTTCCGTGAATTTCCTGTTTGAAGCCACCGCGCTCAGCAGTATCTTGATGTTGACCTCGTGGTCGGAAGTGTCCACGCCGGCGGAATTATCGATGAAATCGGTGTTGAGCCGGCCGCCGTTGAGGGCGTATTCCACACGGCCAAGCTGGGTGCAACCCAGGTTGCCGCCTTCACCCACCACTTTGCAACGCAGGTCCTTGCCGTTGACGCGAACCGCGTCATTGTTGCGGTCACCCACTTCATTGTTGCTCTCATGACCGGCCTTCACGTAGGTGCCGATGCCGCCATTCCACAGCAGGTCCAGCGGCGCCTTGAGGATGGCACGTATGAGTTCCGGCGGCGTGAGCTGGTGGGCGTCGATACCGAGGACCTGGCGGACCTCGGGGCTCAACTTGATGAGTTTGGCGGAACGCGGAAACACACCGCCGCCGGCTGAGATGAGTGCGGCGTTGTAATCCGCCCACGAGGAACGTGGCAGCTTGAAAAGCCGTTCGCGTTCCTTGAAGCTCGTTTTCACGTCCGGGTTCGGGTCGAGGAAGATATGACGGTGATCGAAGGCGGCCAGCAGCCGGATATGCTGCGACAGCAGCATGCCGTTGCCGAATACGTCGCCGGACATGTCGCCGATGCCCGCCACGGTGAAATCCGTACTCTGGGTGTCGATGCCGATTTCGCGGAAGTGACGTTTCACGGACTCCCAGCCGCCGCGGGCGGTGATGCCCATCTTCTTGTGATCGTAGCCCGCGGAGCCACCGGAGGCGAAAGCGTCACCGAGCCAGAAGCGGTATTCGCCGGCGATGGCGTTGGCGATGTCGGAGAACGTGGCCGTGCCCTTGTCGGCCGCAACCACCAGGTAGGGATCGTCGTCGTCGTGGCGCACCACCTGCGGCGGCGGCACGATCCTTCCCTCCACGATGTTGTCGGTGACATCCAGCAGGCCGCGCATGAAGTTCTGGTAGCAAGTCACCACTTCCTTCATGAGTTCCTCGCGATTGTCGGTACGGGGCGGCTGCTTCACGTAGAAGCCCCCCTTGGAACCCACCGGCACGATCACGGTGTTCTTAACCTGCTGGGCCTTCATGAGACCGAGAACCTCCGTACGGAAGTCCTCGCGCCGGTCAGACCAGCGAATGCCGCCGCGCGCCACTTTGCCGCCACGCAGATGCACGGCTTCCACCCGCGGCGAATACACCCAGATCTCGTACATGGGTCGCGGCAGCGGCAGCTCGGGCAGCTGCGACGGGTCGAATTTGAACGACATGTAGATTTTTTGCTGGCCGTGCCTGTCGGTCTGGAAGTAGTTGGTGCGAGTGATGGCGCGTACCACGTTGAGGAAGCTTCTCAGGATGCGATCGTCATCGAGGCTGGAGACCGACTCCAGCGTCTTATCGATCTCCGCGGTGTATCGCGCGGTGAGCGTATCGCGTTCCTTGATTTCTTTTGGATCATGGCGCGTCTCGAAATACTTCACCAGCAGTGCAGCGATCTGCGGGTTGCTGTTGAGGCTGCGTTCCATATATGCCTGGCTGAAGGACAGGCTGGTCTGCAGCAGGTACTTGCAATGGGCGCGCAGCAGCGCTGTCTGCC
>JAGWNO010000130.1 GCA_028871235.1 Gammaproteobacteria bacterium | reverse complement strand
AAGTTGGCGGCGGGCGACTGGCGGGACCATGAGCCGCTTCGCAAGGGCGTCAACGTGGAGGCCGGCAAGGTGGTCCATCCAGCATTGCTAAAATAATAAAAACCGTATATAAACTAATAGGTTATAGATATTTCTTAATGTCAGGTTAAATAAAGTGGCGCAGGCGACACGCAGCGACAAGACCCGGTCACCCCTCGCCATCCATCTGGTGCAGGGCCTCAAGGAGGCCGCCCTGTGGATTTTCCTGGCTGTGGCGCTGATCCTGTTCGCGGCGCTGGCCAGCTACAGCCCCCACGATCCCGGTTTCTCCTTCAGCGGTGAAGCCGGGCATGTCAGCAATGCCATCGGCCCGGTGGGGGCCTGGCTGGCGGATTTCCTCTATTTCCTGGTGGGTTACCCGGCCTATCTGTTTCCCACTCTGCTGGTCTGGGCCGGCTGGATGATTTTCCGCGACCGCAATTCCACCGAACCCGTGAATAAATGGCATCTGGTCCTGCGCACCGGCGGGCTGGTACTGACGCTGCTGACCGCCGGCGGTCTCGCCTCCATCAACTGGCACCTGGATACCGGGGTGTTGCCGGTGGACGCGGGCGGCGTGCTGGGCGACTTCATCGGCAAGGGCCTGGCCCGCAACCTCAGTGCGCTGGGCGCGACCTTGCTGCTGCTGGCGCTGTTCCTGGGTGCGGTGACGGTATTCACCGGGCTGTCGTGGCTGGCGCTCATGGATCGCACCGGGCACTTGTCGGTGACCCTGGTGGAACGCATGCGCAACCGCTGGGGCTGGCTGCAGGAGACCATCCAGGCGCGGCGCGCCCGCGAACATCAGATCGGGATAATCAAGGTGCATACGGAAGAAGTGAGGAAGCGGCCGAAGCCGCGCATCGAGCCGGTGGTGAAGACGCTGCAGCCGAGCCCGCGGGTGGAACGCGAACGCCAGGTGCCGCTGTTCGAGCCGCCGGCGGATTCGGAACTGCCGCCGCTGTCGCTGCTGGATGATCCGCCGCCCAAGGTGGACGGCTATTCGGAAGCCGCACTGGAAGCCCTGTCGCGGCAGGTGGAATTGAAGCTGCGCGACTTCGGCATCGAAGTGCAGGTGGTGGCGGTGAATCCCGGTCCGGTGGTGACGCGCTTCGAATTGCAGCCGGCGCCCGGAGTGAAGGTCAGCCAGATCACCAATCTTTCAAAGGACCTGGCACGCGGACTGTCAGCCATCAGCGTGCGCGTGGTGGAGGTTATCCCCGGAAAATCCGTGGTGGGCCTGGAGATCCCCAACGAGACGCGCGAGCTGGTGAGCCTCGGCGAGATCCTGAAATCCAGGGAATACGACGAGTCGCGCTCGCCATTGACGCTGGCGCTCGGCAAGGACATCGGCGGCAATCCGGTGGTGGCGGATCTGGAGCGCATGCCGCATCTGCTCATCGCCGGCACCACCGGCTCCGGCAAATCCGTGGCCATCAACGCCATGGTGCTGAGCCTGCTTTACAAGGCCACCCCCGAGCACACGCGCCTGATCATGATCGATCCCAAGATGCTGGAGCTGTCGGTTTACGAAGGCATCCCGCATCTGCTGACGCCGGTGGTCACCGACATGAAGGAAGCCGCCAACGCGCTGCGCTGGTGCGTGGCGGAGATGGAGCGGCGTTACCGGCTGATGGCGGCGGTGAGCGTGCGCAATCTCGCCAGTTACAACCGCAAAGTGAAGGAAGCCAACGATGCCGGCAAGCCCATCCCCGACCCGTTGCTGCAGGCGGAACAGCAGAATGAGCTGAGTGATTCGGAGATCCCGCATCTCACCCTGCTGCCCAGCATCGTGGTGGTGGTGGATGAACTGGCCGACATGATGATAGTGGTGGGCAAGAAGGTGGAGGAGCTCATCACCCGGCTGGCGCAGAAGGCGCGGGCTTCCGGCATCCATCTGGTACTGGCCACGCAGCGCCCGTCGGTGGACGTGATCACCGGCCTCATCAAGGCGAATATCCCCACGCGCATCGCCTTTCAGGTATCCGCGCGGGTGGATTCCCGCACCATCCTCGATCAGCAGGGCGCGGAATCGTTGTTGGGGCACGGTGATATGCTGTTCCTGCCGCCCGGTACGTCGGTGCCCATGCGCATCCACGGTGCCTTCGTGAGCGATCAGGAGGTGCACAGCGTGGTGGCGCATCTCAGGCGCAAGGGTGAGCCGCGCTACATGGAAGAGATCCTGCGGGGTCCGATGGATTTGCTGCCCGGGATCCCCGGACTGGGCGCAGACGGCGAGGGCGGCGACGAGGCGGATCCGCTCTACGACCAGGCGGTGCGCATCGTCACGGAGACACGCCGTGCCTCCATCTCCGGGGTGCAGCGCCGCCTCAAGATCGGCTACAACCGTGCGGCGCGTATGATCGAGGAAATGGAGGCGGCCGGTATCGTCGGACCACTGCAATCCAACGGCATGCGCGAGGTGCTGGTGGGCCCGCCGCCGGATGACCTGGGCGAGGAGTGACTGGAAGCCCGATGTTTGAGGAGAAATGCGTGCGTATTATCAGGTTTATCACCGTGCTGGTTTTCGCCGCACTGGCTTTCCCCGGGGTTGCACTGGCGGCCGCGCCGGATGCCGTCCAGCAGATGCACGGCTTTCTGAAAGACGTGCACAGTCTCAAGGCGGATTTCACCCAGGTGGTGCTGGATCCGAACCTGCAGCAGATAAAACAGTCCTCGGGCACGCTCGCGATAAAGCGCCCGGACCGTTTTCGCTGGGACTACCTGACTCCCAACAGGGAAATCATCGTCGCCGACGGCAAGCGCGTGTGGATGTACGATGTGGAGCTGCAGCAGGTGACCGTCAAAACCCTGAGCGGCACTCTGGCGGCGAGCCCAGCGGTTTTGCTCTCCGGATCGAACGACGTGGAACAGAACTTCGTGGTGAAGGATCTGGGTTCACGGGATGGCCTGGAATGGGTCGGGCTGACACCCAGGGTCAAGGATTCGGATTTCGAGAGCGTGAAACTGGGTTTCAAGGGATCTAATGTCGCGACCATGGAACTCAAGGATGCACTCGGCAACCTTACCCGCATCAGCTTCAGTCACGTGGTGATCAATCAGCCGATAGCGGACAGTCTTTTCCTGTTCACCCCGCCGCCCGGCACGGATGTGATCGGCGCTACCGGCGCGCCGCATGGCTGAGACTCGCGCGGTTGCCGGGCGCCTGCACACCGGCTGGCGCGTGCTTGGTATCTGCATGCTCGCAGTGGTGTGGTGGGGGTGTCTGACGCCTTCACCGCCGGCTATTCCCTGGTTGTTTCCGGGCTTCGACAAGTTCGAGCATTTTTTCGCCTATCTGGTGCTGGCTGCATGGTTTGCGGCGATCTACGTGCATCGCAGGCAGCGGATCGTAATCCTGATCCTGCTGATCGTCATGGGCGGCAGCATCGAAATCCTGCAACACTACACCGGCCGCGATGCCGAATGGCTGGATTGGCTGGCCGATATCAGCGGCACGTTGCTGGGGCTTGCCTGGCCCGCGACCTGGCTCGGAAAGGTGTATCAGTATCTTGCCGGCAAATATCCCCAAACCGCCTGATTCACGCCCGCTTGCTGATCGCATGCGTCCGCGCAATGCCGTGGAATTCATCGGTCAGGCGCATCTGCTCGGTCCCGGCAAACCGCTCAACCGCGCGCTGGAGAGCGGACATCTGCATTCCATGATCTTCTGGGGGCCGCCGGGCACCGGCAAGACCACCCTGGCACGCATGCTGGCGGATGCCTGTCGCGCGGATTACATCGCGCTCTCGGCGGTGATGGCGGGGGTCAAGGATGTGCGTGCGGCAGTGGAGCAGGCCAAGAAACGCCGTACCGAGGCCGACGTCGGCACCGTGCTGTTCCTGGATGAGGTGCACCGTTTCAACAAGTCGCAGCAGGATGCCTTCCTGCCGTTCGTGGAGGATGGCACTCTGACGTTCATCGGCGCCACTACCGAGAATCCATCGTTCGAACTGAACAATGCGCTGTTGTCGCGGGCTCGCACCTATATATTGAGGCCGCTGGAGGCCGCGGATATCCGCCGCATCATCGATGCCGCTTTGACGGACAGCGAACGCGGCTTGGGGGCGAGGCATATCGAATTGGCGGACACGCTCCGCGACCGGCTGGCCGGCGCTGCCGACGGCGATGCCCGGCGTGCCCTGAATTTCCTTGAACTGGGAGCCGATCTCGCCGCACCCATGGACGGCGGCGAAGTCATCAGCGAGGCCACGGTGGGCGAAGTGATCTCCGGCGGTGTACGCCGCTTCGATAAGCATGGTGAGCTGTTCTACGACCAGATCTCGGCACTGCACAAGTCGGTGCGCGGCTCCTCGCCGGACGGCGCGCTCTACTGGCTGGCACGCATGCTGGACGGCGGCTGCGATCCCCTGTATATCGCTCGCCGCGTGGTGCGCATGGCTTCCGAGGACATCGGCAATGCCGATCCGCGGGGATTGGCCGTGGCCCTCGACGCTTGGGATGTGCAGGAACGGCTGGGTTCGCCGGAAGGCGAGCTGGCCATCGCCCAGGCCGTGGTGTATCTGGCCTGCGCACCCAAGAGTAACGCGGTCTATACCGCCTTCGGTGAAGCCATGGCGGATGCGAGGCAGTACGGTTCACTGGAGGTACCGCTGCCGCTGCGCAACGCGCCTACAAAACTGATGAAGGGCCTGGGTTACGGGCGCGAATACCGTTATGCACACGATGAGCCGGATGCCTATGCGGCGGGGGAAAACTACTTGCCGGAGGCAATGCCGCCAAAAACCTATTATCATCCGGTGGCGCGGGGCCTGGAGATAAAAATCGCGGAGAAGCTCGCGGAATTGCGGGCCCGCGATGAGGTCGCCCGCAAGCAGACTACCAAGCCAAAATAAAAGAAATCGCCATGCTGGACCCGAAACTTCTCAGAAATGATCTCGAAGGCGTGACCCGCGCCCTGGCGCGTCGGGGCTTCGTACTGGATGTCAGGGCCTATGCCGCGCTGGAGAACCGCCGCAAGGACATCCAGACTCAAATGGAGCAATTGCGCAACGAGCGCAACGCACGTTCCAAAGAGATCGGCAAGGCCAAGGCCGGCGGTCAGGACGTGGCGCCGCTGATGCGGCAGGTGGCGGATTTCGGCGAACGGCTGAAGACCGCGGAACAGGAATTTGCACGGGTGCAAGCGCAGCTGGATGACATCCATCTCGGTCTGCCGAACATCCTGCATGTCAGCGTGCCGGACGGCACGGATGAGGGCGCCAACGTGGAAGTACGGCGCTGGGGCACGCCGCGGAAATTCGATTTCAAGCCGAAGGACCACGTCGATCTCGGCGCCCAGCACGGCTTGATGGATTTCGAGACTGCCGCAAAACTCTCCGGCAAGCGCTTCGTGGTGCTCAAGGGGGCGTTGGCACGGCTGCATCGCGGGCTCATCCAGTTCATGCTGGATCTGCATATTCAAGAGCACGGCTACGAGGAAGTTTACGTGCCCTACATGGTCAATGCGGAGTCCATGCGTGGCACCGGCCAGCTGCCCAAGTTCGAGGCGGATCTGTTTGCCGTGCAGGGCGAGCATCGCTATTTCCTCATCCCCACGGCGGAAGTACCGGTCACCAACCTGGCACGTG
>JAGWNO010000129.1 GCA_028871235.1 Gammaproteobacteria bacterium | reverse complement strand
CCCGATGAGCAGTATGACGCGGCGCTCGATCTGGAGCGCGTCATCGCCACACTCCCGGACGCAGCACGCACCGTGCTGGTGCTGCACGATGTGGAAGGCTACCGGCACGAAGAGATCGCGGACCTGACCGGACTGGCGGTGGGCACCTGCAAGGCGCACCTGCACCGCGCCCGCCAGCTACTGCGCACGAGGTTGCAAGCATGAACAGCGAATACGACGATGAACTGCGGGCGGCGTTCGGGCAATTGCCCAGGCAGATCCAACCGCAGCATGATCTGTGGCCCGGCATCGCGGCACGCATCACCCGCGGACGGCGCGCGTCCCGGCCGCAATTCTGGGCCTATGGGCTGGCGGCCAGCCTGCTGGTGGCCATCGGCGCCGGCGCCAGTTGGCTGCTGCTGCCGCAGCGGAGCGGCATGGTCGCCACGCCGCTGGCGCAACCCGCAGCGCCGCCTGCGGCCGTGGACGTCGATTATCTGCAGGCGCGCGCCGCCTTTGCTGCCAATGTCACGCACGGCGGCGGCATGTCGCCCGCCACCCGCGCTGTCATCCTGCACAACCTCGGGATCATCGACCGCTCCATGCACGATATCCAGGGGGCGCTGGCGCAAGACCCCAACAATCCGCACCTGCGCGGTCTGCTGTTCGACATCTACCAGAACGAGGCCACGCTCCTGGCCGCCGCCCAGAATGCTCAGGTACAACCCACCACGAGGACCGATCTATGAAACGCATATCCCTGATCATCACCTTCACCCTGCTCATGCTCATGGCGGTGGTCGGCAGCTTCTCGCTGCTGATGCTCACCGCCCGTTCAGCCTATGCGCATCCTGCCGGTACGCCCATCAACGAGACCCGCAGCGCCAAGGCCGACGGCGAAGTGCGGGTTTCCAACGTCGCCGGCTCGGTCACGGTGCGGGGCTGGGACAAGGCCCAGGTGCATGTTAGCGGCACCCTCGGCGCCGGCACGCAGCGCCTTGATGTAAGCAGTGATGGCAGCGGCGTCAGCATCCGCGTGATCCTGCCGCAGCATTCGCACAGCAACGTGGAAGGTACTGACCTGGTGATCGATGTGCCCAAGGCCAGCCGTCTGACGGTGAACACGGTGAGCGCCGATATCAGTGCCAGTGGCTTGACCGGTATCGAACACCTGGAGAGCGTCAGCGGTAACCTGTCTCTTGACTCCCGGTCCTCCGACATCGGCGCCCAGTCCGTAAGCGGCGAGGTGAATATCTCCGGCTCCGCCAGCCGCGCCCACATCAGGGCCCACAGCATCAGCGGCGACGTGAAGATCAGCGGAGTGGACGGTGAGCTGGTGGCGGAAAGCGTGAGCAGCACCGTCAAAGTCACCGCCAGCAACCTCAGCCGGGCACAGCTCTCCTCGACCTCGGGCAACGTGGATTTCGCTGCGACCATCGGTACCGGCGGCAGCTATGAATTTCACAGCATCAGCGGCAATCTGAACCTGTCCTTCGCCAAGCTACCCGATGCCCGCTTCGACATCTCCAGTTTCAGCGGCAATATCACCAACAGCATCGGGCCCAAAGCGACCCGCACCAGTGAATATGGTCCGGGCATGGAACTGCATTTCACCAGCGGCCACGGCGACGCCCAGGTGAACGCCAAGACCCTGAGCGGCAACATCAGCCTGCGCGATTGACGCCGCGCGGACTGCGGACAAACAGGGCGCCGCCTGGCGCCCCCCTCTTCAACGGGGTCGCTGACTAGAACTGATCCCCGTTCACGGCCAGCACCCCCGCGGCGCCGGTGACTATGGATTCCCTGAGGCCCGCGGCTTGGGTCAGTTCGTAATCGGCGTAGTAGCGGGCAGTGCTGATCTTGGTCTTATAGAAAGCCGCATCACCCATACCTTCATTCAACCGCTGCTGGGAAATCAGCGCAGCGCGCGCCATCTGCCAGCCGCCGGCGACGATGCCGAACAGCCTGAGCAACGGCACCGCTCCCGCAGACACCGCCTGCACATCGCTCGCATAGTGCGCCACCGCCCAGTGCACCGCTGTCTCCAGTGCATCGATGCCGGTGGCCAGTCGCGTACGGATGGCTTGCAGGTCGGCGTTCTGGAGTTGTTCAAATTCAGCATCCAGCGCTCGCATCCAAGCGATCACCGCCCGGGCAGCCATGCCCCGATCACGGGCAAGCTTGCGGCCGATGAGGTCCTTGCCCTGGATGCCGGTGGTGCCCTCGTAGATGGTGCTGATGCGCGCGTCACGGAAGTGCTGCGCGGCGCCGGTCTCCTCGATGAAGCCCATGCCGCCGTGTATCTGGATGCCGGTGGAGGTGATGTCAATGGCGTTCTCGGTGCAGCAGCCCTTGATCACCGGGATCATCAGGTCCACGAAAGCCTGCGCCTGCGCGCGTGCTTGCTCATCCGGGTGGTGCGCTGCCTTGTCGAGATGCGCGGCCACCACGTACGCCAGCGCGCGCATCGCCTCGATGCGCGCCTTCATGCTCATGAGCATGCGACGCACGTCCGGATGATGGATGATGGTCACGGGCTGGCCGCCGCGCACCGCCGCGTCAGCGCTCTGCACGCGCTCCCTGGCAAACGTCAGTGCCTGCTGCCAGGCACGCTCGGCGATACCGATGCCCTGCACGCCCACCATGAATCGCGCCAGGTTCATCATGACGAACATGTATTCGAGGCCGCGGTTCTCCTCGCCCACCAGATAGCCGATGGCGCCGTCCCGGTCGCCGTAATTGAGCACGGCGGTGGGGCTCGCATGGATGCCGAGCTTGTGCTCCAGGGCCGTGCAGTACACGTCGTTACGCCGGCCGGGTGTGCCATCGCCGTTCACCAGGAACTTGGGTACCAGGAACATGGAGATGCCCTTCACCCCCGCGGGCGCATCCGGGACACGCGCCAGCACCAAGTGCATGATGTTGCCGGTCCAGTCGTGCTCGCCGTAGGTGATGAAGATCTTCTGGCCGGACAAGCGGTAATGGTCGCCCTCGCGCAGCGCGCGGCAGCGTACCTGGCCGAGATCCGAGCCGGCCTGCGGCTCCGTGAGGTTCATGGTGCCGGTCCACTCGCCGGCCACCATTTTCGGCAGGTAGGTCTTCTTGAGCGCAGCGGAGCCGTACAGCACGAGCGCCTCCACCGCGCCCTGGGTGAGCATCGGGCAGAGAGCGAAGGCCATGTTGGCGGATTGCCACATCTCCACCACCGGCGCGGACAGCAGTTGCGGCAGTCCCTGACCGCCGTGTTCCGCCGGCAGCGCCAAGGCATTCCAGCCGTCAGCGGTGAAGCGCGCGTAGGCCTGCTTGAAGCCGGTGGGCGTGGTCACCGCGCCGTCCGGGCCGAGTTTCGAGCCCTGCCGGTCGCCGGCGGCATTAAGGGGCGCCAGCATCTCGGCGGCGAAGCGGCCGGCTGCATCCAGCACCGTCTCCACCAGTTCCGGCGTGACCTCCCCGTAACCGGGGAGCCTGGCTACGCCCGCGAGATCCGCGAGCTCATTGATGACAAACTGCATGTCCCGCAGGGGGGCGGAATAGCTGGCCACGCGTGATACTCCTGAAAAGATGTTGAGGGCGCCGCAATCGTTATTTTACAGGTGCACGGCGCCCCGCGCGAAACTGCGGAAACCGGCGTGAAAAAGGCGGCCCGCACAGCGGGCCGCCTGCATCCACCAGCGCTCGATTTATTTGGGCGGCGTGTAACTCAAACCGGCATTATATCTATCCACATGCACCGAAGTGGCTTCTATGGAATCAAGGATCTGCTTGTGCAGCACTGCCGCCATCTTCTGCCCATAGACGCTTTCCAGCATCTTCCATGGCTGACCGAGATCCTGGCCCAGTTCCGCCCAGCTATTCATGGGCAGCACCAGGATCAGATCCGGCGCCCCGGAACCACCGTACACGACTTCCCCGAACATATGGAAGTTACCCGCCTTGGCCTTCTTGGCCGCCGCGTTGATCTTCTTGGCGGCTTTCATGAAGGCGTCACGATGTCCGGGTTTGAGCTTGAAGTATCTGACCCCGATGAGAGCGGGAGTGCCCATCTTGGACTCTGGCATATAACTGATTTCAGGCATACCCACGAAGAACGCGCTCGTCTCGCTCAGCAGATGCGGGTTCACGTCCGTCCTGAACGTCTGGTCGCATGCCTGGCCCGCGGTCTGCATATCATCAAAACTTCCCCATGTGCCCGGGTCGGAGACATATGAGTATTCATATACGTTGCCGGTTTCGTGCACCCAGGCCGTCCATGCATACTTGAAGCCGTGCTGACTCAAACACTGGTTGTAGCTCTTGATACCGGCCTCGTAGGCCTGCTGTTCCGCCGGTGCCACGGTGTCGGTGTAATCGCGGATGACGCTGGCTGTCTCCGTTTCCGCCGCCTGTACTCCGCTGACGCACAGCACTGCGATCGCCGGAACCAGCCACAGTTTCATGCTCTTCATGATGAATCTCCTTATTTTTAGGGTATTCCCTCCCTCAAAATAGAATATGTAATCTTGGAAATGCTGGGGAATCAGCCGGGCAAGTATAGGCCTGAATGTACGCCCTGTCGGCAGCCGCCGGTTTACCCGCAGCCTGGGCCAGGGTTGCGCATCGCCCGGGTGCATACGGTAAGCCGCTACCGCGATCCACTGTGTCGCTAGCGCCCCTGCTCCTTGAGCTTGCCCGCCGCCTGTTCCGTCACCAGCTGGTGGAACAGACTCGACTCGCGCTTGTAGAACCCTTGGGTGTGGAAGGAGTCATCGAGTTTCAGGTATTCGTAATCCAGGTGGTGGCACAGTTCATGCAGCAGGGTGCGCAGGAAACTGCGGAACGCCACCACCTGCTTGCGCTGCGCGGTGCGCATCCACAGGGTGATCTTCGCCACCCTGAGCCTGCCCTCCACACCTTCATAGAAGCCATGCAGCTCGCCGTAATCGTTGGATGGCCGCGCTGCCATAACCTTTATATTGACCGGCGGCGTCTGCAGTTGCTGCAGCATGGCGGCGGCCAGCGCGTTGCACACGGCCTCCACCAGCGCGCGCCTGTCGGTGCTGAGCGCCTCCGGCAGTCTGGCGGCCACCGGCCGCAGCACCGCCGCATCCGGCAAGCTGATGATCTCGATTGCATCGCTGGCCTGATAGATGCGCTTGTTCCTGGCGCTCAGACGTGCATAGTAATTAAACACCATGGATGCATTATGCTGAGGACATGGCGGAAAAACATCTGTCGCAGGGCGGCCGCATCTGGCTCGGCCGCTTCGCCCTGCTGGGCGTGGTGACGTTCTTCGTCACCGCCCTGGCATTGCAGTTCGTGCGCGGTGATTACCCGTGGTTCAGGACGCCGCTCAGTTTCTATCTGATCGGTCCCTACAGCGGCTGGCTGCACCTCGGCTACTTTGCCCTGGCCGCCGCTATCGTACTGATCGCTGTCGGCTGCTACTTCAGCAGTATCCCGGCAGCACGCAGCGCCGCGACGCTCATCACCTTCGGCCTCGGCGCGCTCGGCGTCACTGTGACGGCGCTCTCACCCACCGATGTGGATGGGCATGTGACCCGGCACGGCGCAGTGCACCTGCTGGCCGCGGCGCTCGCCTTCCTCGCCACCAGCGTGGCCATGCTGCTGCAATCGTGGCGTTTCCGCCAGGATCCCGGCT
>JAGWNO010000128.1 GCA_028871235.1 Gammaproteobacteria bacterium | reverse complement strand
GCTACGGCATTCTCGGCGTCTCCGACATCGGCATCGGCACCGCCTACGCCATCATCCTGCTGTTCATCCTCGGTCTGTTCAGTTTCAGCCTGCTGCTGCTCAACAAGGGCGTGGGACTGCGCAGCTGAGGCCGTGCGTTCACGGCGGCGCGCCTGGTTGCGCCCGCCGGTTTTCGGCCCACGCCAGCAGCTGTTCGCCCATGCCCGGCCGATAGTCGCCGGGACAATGGACGTAAAGCCCCAGAGTCACTTCATTGGAGGGCGATAAGCCCAGCTGCAGGCTGTGCAGTTCGCTGCATACCCCGCCGGATTTCACCACGGCGCTGCCGTACACGGAGCGGTAAGCTTCGCCATCCCGCATGGCCGGCGGCTTGCGCGGCGCCTATAGGGCGCGCCACAAATCCGTATCCAGGGGTGGGTGCTGCTGCAGTATGAATTCCGGCGGCTTGGTCTGATGCTGCGCGTAGGCCTGCGCCGCCAGATCGATCTGCCGCTGCCAGTCCAGGCTCTTCGGAAGAATGGTTTTCACGGCCTGCAACGGCGGCTTTCCGGCCGCCGCCTGTCGCATCCGGTTTTGGTCAGCCAGCCGCCCAGTCCGGTGCTGAAGAATTTTCTTCACCGCCATGCTGCGCGCCGTGGCTACCGGACCAATATGTATTTTCACCGCTGCGGCCTGAAGGTCGGACTGCGGTTGTCGGCTGAAGATACTGGCCAGTGCCGCCAGCAGCACAACTGTGGCGACTACGCCGGCGGCGATGCAGGCGAGGGGATCCGGCTGCCATTCTGGGCGGTGCCGAACTGCTGCGGTGGCTAACACGATAATCCTTCGTCACTTCCCGGGCGCCTGCCTGCGGATCAACCGTCCGCCTTCAGGATCGCGTCATAATACCTCCGGGAGCGTTCGGCGGTGACGCTGCTGTGCAGGGCGATGTACAGGATGATGAGGCTCAGCACCGCCACGGCGAACATGCCGCCGAAAATGCCGAAGGTGCCCGTGCCGCCCATCTCCACCGGGCTGTAGTAGCTCAGCACCCACATGCCGGCGAAGTACGGCACCAGCCACCAGGCGTGGGCCAGGTCCTCGTCGGACTCCTTGCCCTGGGTGTAGAGGTAGAGGTGTCGCAGGGTGTAGGCGCCCATGATCACCGTGATCATCAGGAACAACACGTTCACGGTGGCGAAGCCCGCCCAGTACATCACCAGGTTGGAGGAGATGAACGCCGCCGGCGCGATGATCCAGGCGTTCCACAGCCGGAACGGGCGCTTGAGGTCGGGCATCACGCGCCGCAAGCGCAGGAGCACCACGCAGCCGAGGCCGTAGGAGAGCACCGTGGCGGAGGAGGCGTAGTTCACGAGCTTCTGCCAGCTCGGGAAGGGGAAGAAGAAGATACAGCCGACCACGAAGGTGAGGATCAGCGCCGTCCACGGCGTACCGTGGCGGTTGATGTCCCGCAGCTTCTCGGGCGCGTAGTTCTCCTCAGAGGCCGCCATCACCACCCGTGCCGTGGCGGTGGTCCAGATGTAGCCGCAGGCGGTGGGCGAGATGATGGCGTCGGCGTAGAGCGCCATGGCCCACCAGGAGACGCCGAGGGTCAGCACCAGCCCCACCATGGGGCCGGAGGCGAGGATCGGATTGGCGGAGACGCTGCCGAAGTTGAGCCCCGCCCAGCCCTCCTTCGCCAGCAGTTCCGGCGGCACCGCCGCCACGAAGGCGTACTGCACGAACACGTAGATGATCGCCGCCGAGACGATGGTGCCCACCACCGCCCGCGGGATGTTGCGCGCCGGATCCTTGGTCTCGCCGGCGAGCTGGATCGCCTGGGTGAAGCCGAACAGCGAGAAGAACACCCCGGCGGTGGAGATCGCCAGGAACATGTTGGTCACGTCGCCCGTGGCGTGCGCCTTGACCGAGAAGTTCTCCGGATGGTGGGCGCTGAACATCAGCACCAGCACGGTGCCGATGGGCGCGCACACCTTGATCCAGGTGGCGAAGGTGTTGAGGGTGAGCACCAGGCGCAGGATGAGGAAGTTGAGCGCAACGAAGGCGCCCATGATGCAGACGCACACCACCATGCCGGTGGCGGTGAGCAGGCCGGTGGAGGTGTCCACCATCCCGGGAAGGTAGCCGTTGGCGTAGGTCACCACCGCCAGGGCCTCCACGGGCGCGATGGTCACATAGGCCAGGAACAGGATCCAGCTCCACACCCGGCCCACGAGCCGGCCGTGGCTGATGACACTGATGTGCATCAGGCCGCCGCTGCGGGGGAACAGCGGTCCGAGCTCGGCGTACACCATGGCGATGAGGCCCACCACCAGGGCGGCGATGGCCCAGGAGCCGATGCTGAGCGGGCCCGCGATCTGCGCCGCCTTCATGGGGCCGAACAGCCAGCCGGAGCCTATGGTGGAGCTTAAGCCCGCGAACCACAGGCCGATGAGACCGGCGTCTTTGCGCAGCTTGCCCTGGGCCACGGGGTGCTCCTTCAAGCTGTGGGAAGGGAAGGGATGCGAGAGGCTAGCGGAGGCCCTACCCGCATGCAAGTACAGGCCTTAATATCTGCGCATGTGACTCTGCGCATGTGACGGTCTCCGTCGCGGCGAATATCGCCGCTCCCACGAGACTGGCAACCCGCACACCTGTTGAACAGCGGCAGATAACTTCCATGCCCACCGACCTGAACCCGCAGAAACAGCACATGGCCGACGAATCCATGGTGCGCACGCTGGCGGCGCAGACCGCGGCCATCTGGCCGCAGGAACAGCCGCTGCTCCGCAGCTATGGATTGCCGGACACCGCCGCCATCCTCGACGCGGGCTGCGGCACCGGCGAATTCACCGCGCGCATGGCGGAATTCATGCCCCGGGCGCGGTTGACCGGCATCGAGATCCTGCCGGAGCACGTCGCCTACGCGCGGCGCCGCTATGCCAGACTCGCGCCGCGGCTGGAATTCCGCGAAGGTGACGCTTTCGCCCTGGATCTACCCGATGACAGCTTCGACCTGGTCGCCTGCCGGCATGTGCTGCAGTCGGTGCCGCAGCCCGAGCGTATCCTCGGGGAGTTGATCCGCGTGACCCGGCCCGGCGGGCGCCTGCACCTGCTGGTGGAGGACTACGGCATGATCCATGCCTGGCCGACCCGCTTCGACCTGGATGGCTTCTGGCAGCGGGCCATGAACGCCTTCGTCAAGAACATGCAGGTGGATCCGCGCATCGGCCGGCGCACCTGGAGCGAACTGCACGGCCGCGGCATCCGCGACCTCGCCGTGGACTACCTCATCGTCGACACCCTGCGTACGCCGCGTGCCACCCTAGCGAGTATCTTCGAAGCTTGGCGCGACGGTTACGCGGCCAGCGTCGCGGAACTCGCCGGCATGAGCTCCGCCGACGCCCGCGCCCACTTCGATGACATCGCCGCCTGCATCCGCGACCCATCGGGTTATGCGGTGTGGCAGGTGCCCATCGTAAGCGGCCGTAAACCGTGAACGACGTCGGCATTCGGCCGGCGCGCCGGCGGACGTAGCCGCGATCCAGGCGCTGCATTCCGTCTCAAGCAGCCAGGGTCAACGGTCCACGCTCGTCATGAGCTGCGGATTGTAACGGGCGCCGGCCACCGCCTCCGGCGGCAAGGCATCATCCAGTTCACGGATTTCCGCCGCGCTCAAGGGCAGCGAGGCGGCGATGAGGTTCTCCTCGAGATAGCGGCGCCGCTTGGTGCCGGGTATCGGCACGATGTCTTCGCCCTTGTGCAGCAGCCAGGCGAGTGCGATCTGGCCCGGTGTGACGCCCCGGTTTGTGGCCAGCTCACGGACCATGGCCGCGGCGCGCAGGTTGGCATCGAAGTTCTGTCCCTGGAAACGCGGATCCTCGCGGCGGAAATCCCCCGCGGGATAGTCTTCCGCGCGCTGCGCCGTGCCGGTGAGGAAGCCGCGCCCCAGCGGCGCGAACGGCACCAGACCGATGCCGAGCCCGCGCAACAGCGGCAGGATGCGCGCTTCGAGGTTGCGCTCCCACAGGGAATACTCGCTCTGCAGCGCCGACACCGGATGTACCGCATGGGCGCGCCGGATCGTATTTTCACCGGCCTCCGACAGACCGAAGTAGCGCACCTTGCCCGCGCGTACCAGATCGCCGACGGTGCCGGCCACCTCTTCGATGGGCACGTCGCGGTCCACCCGGTGCTGGTAGAGGAGATCGATGTAACCGGTGCCGAGCCGGCGCAGCGACGCCTCCACCGCCTCGCGGATATGCGGCGGGCGGCTGTCGGTCCCCACCGGCTTGCCGCCTTCGATGCGAAAGCCGAACTTGGTGGCGAGCACGGCCTGTGCGCGCCGTCCGCGCAGGGCGCGTCCCAGCAATTCCTCGTTGAGGAACGGACCATAGACTTCGGCGGTGTCGAAGAAGGTGCAGCCGAGCTCGAGGGCCCGGTGGACGGTCGCCACCGATTCGCGCTCGTCGGGGACGCCGTAGGACTGGCTCATGCCCATGCAGCCGAGCCCCAGGACCGAGACTTCCAGCCCCTGGCTGCCGAGTTTGCGCGTTGACAGCATGCCTGGCCTCCTTCTGAGCCGCTCAAAAATCCGCAGATGACGGTGACATCACGCGTGTTTCAAGCTGGCGATGTCGATGACGAAACGGTAACGCACGTCGCCCTTGACCAGACGTTCATAGGCGGTGTTGACCTGCTGCATCGGGATCACCTCCACGTCGGAGGCGACCCCGTGGGCGGCGCAGAAATCCAGCATCTCCTGGGTCTCGCGGATGCCGCCGATGAGTGAGCCGGCCAGCTGCCGGCGGCCCATGATCAGCGGGCCGGCGGACAGGGGCGTGGGATCCGGCAGGCCCACCAGCACCATGGTGCCGCCGCGCCGCAACAGCCCGAGGCAGGCGTTGTAGTCGTGCTGCGCGGACACCGTATCGAGGATGAAATCGAAGCGTCCGGCATGTTGCGTGAACACCTGCGCATCGCGGGTGGCGATGAAGTCGTCCGCGCCCAGGTGCAGCGCGTCCTGACGTTTGCCCGGCGAATGACTGAGCACGGTGACCTGTGCGCCCATGGCATGAGCGAGCTTCACCGCCATGTGCCCCAGCCCGCCGAGTCCGACCACCGCGACCTTGCTGTCGGACTTGACGCCATAGTGACGCAGCGGCGAGTAGGTGGTGATGCCGGCGCACAACAGCGGCGCGGCGCGTTCCAGCGGGATGCCCTTGGGAATGCGCAACACATAGTTTTCGTCCACGGTGATGCGCGTGGAATAACCGCCGTAGGTCGGCGTCTTGCCGTCGCGTTCATGACTGTTGTAGGTGAAGTTCGCGCCCTGTGCGCAGAACTGCTCCTCACCGGCGCGGCAGGCTTCGCACCTCCGGCAGGAATCCACGAAGCAGCCGACCCCGACGGTATCCCCGGGTTTCCACTTCGTCACTTTGTCGCCGCTGCGCGCTACCGTGCCGACGATCTCGTGACCGGGCACCATCGGGAAGATGGCACGGCCCCAATCGTCGCGCACCTGGTGAAGGTCGGAGTGGCAGATGCCGCAGTAGAGGATGTCGATCAGCACCTCGTGGGGACCGGGCTCGCGCCGCTCGACGGAGAACGGCACGAGCGCCGCCTTGGCGGTAAGCGCGGCGTAGGCCGGGGTC
>JAGWNO010000127.1 GCA_028871235.1 Gammaproteobacteria bacterium | reverse complement strand
GGTTTATGATCCTACCGAATGTGGTTGGAGTGTGGGGCAGCACAAATCGCCGGCAGAGGATTTCCACATTGCGCGCAGCAAAGCCTCAACTGGCGGTGGCTGCGCCGTCGATGAGCCGGTGAAACAGGGCGGCGTAGCGGTTTGCGATGTGCGTCCAGTCAAAATGCTCCGTTACGAATTGTCTGCCGGCCGCCGCCAGCCGGTCGCGCATGGCGCCGTCACCCAGCAGCCTTGTCAGCCCGGCAGCGAGTGCCTCCGCATCGCCGGGCTTGACCAGCAGACCCGTGCGTTCATGCCGGACCACATCTCTGATTGCCGGCAGGTCGCTGGCCACCACGGCGCATCCGCAGGCGAGCGCCTCCACCGCTACCAGGCCGAGACCTTCCTGGTCTCCATAGGCAGTGACGATGGAGGGGAACACCAGTATTGACGCTGTCTGATACCAATGGGGCAGTTCCCGATTGGGCAGCGAACCAAGAAACTCCACTGTTGCATCCAGTCCCAGGCGTTTGACCCGTTCCCGCAGGCCTGCCTCTGCCGGTCCCGTGCCGATCAGGCGCAGCTTCAGGCCGGGGTGTCTGCCGAGCAGCACCAGTGCATCCAGCAGGAATTTGACGCCTTTTTTCTCGGCAAGCCGTCCCACGAACAGCAACGCCTTGGGATCGCGTGGTGAACCGGCGGGCATGAAACGCTGCTGTGTATCGACCCCCATTGGCAGCACCGCATAGCGGCTGTCAACAGCGACGACATGCCGCAGGGCATCCAGCATCGCATGGCTCGCAACCGTGACGGCGTCGCAATCGGCAAGTACCCGGCGTTTCAGCCAGCGGGAGAATCCGCCATTCAAGGCAAACACATCCGCGCCATGACCGGTACAGACGATATGTGGCCGGGTGCCGCAGAGCCGCTTTGCCATGACCGCGATCAGCCCCTGCGGCAGCAGCCAATGGGCGTGGATGACCTCGAACCGGTAGCGGCGCAGCAGGCGCACGCTGGCAATCAGCTGGGCCAGCAGGAATACCGGCAGGCCCAGCAGCCGCCACGGCCGTCGGCGCAGGCCCGGCAGCATCCCACCGGTGTACGCAAGCGTCTCGAACCGCCGGGGGAGATAGCGGAAGCGGTGCACTTCCACCCCGTCCAGGCGTTCATGCACGGCCGCGCCGGCGCAGTGCGGGGCGAGCACGTGTATGGCAAAAGCGCCGGTCAGACGGCGCGCCAGCTCGTGGACAAAAGGCGGCAGGGTGTCGTCGGGCCACCTGGGGTAGGTGGACGCGAGCACCAGGATACGCGGCAGCGGGGCTGTTGATGGTCTCTGCACCACGTTTATCAGTGCTGCTGGCGCATGAAAAGCAGGTTGGTAATCTGCTCCGACACCAGGCCGATGAGAAAAATGAGTACCGATGTTATGAACAGCAGCGCACTCATGTTGGTGAAACGATGCTCGGTGAGGAACGTGTACAGGTAATAGCACAGGCTCGTCATGAAGAACACCAGGCTGATGGGCAGGAAGATCTTGAGCGGTGAATACAGCGTACCGATCTTGAAGATGATGAGCACAAAGCGCATGCCATCATGTAACGGCCGGATGTGACTCGTGCCGATACGCTTGTGGGCGGTGATGGGTACGTAACCCACCCGATAGCCGGCGCGGAAGAATGCCATGGTGATGGTCGTCGGATAGGAGAAAGTGTTGGGCAGCAGGTGCAGAAATTCACGGAAGCGCCGCGCACGCACCGCGCGGAAGCCGGAGGTCAGATCGGCAATGCGGTGCCCGACGATCCAGCTGGACAACCGGTTGTAAAAGCCATTGGCGAGACTGCGGCCCAGCGAGGCCTGGGAACTGTTGTGGCGTGCGCCCACTATCATGTCGTATCCCGACTCAAGCTTGTCGAGCAATGCACGGATATCACCCGGATCGTGCTGGCCGTCGGCGTCCATTAATACCAGGATTTCCCCGTGCGCCTCCCGGGCGCCTGACTTTATGGCGGCGCCATTGCCCATGGAGTAGGGATGGGTCACGAGCCGTACGCCGTGTTTCTTCGACACGGCGGCGGTGCCATCCGTGGAGCCGTCGTCCACAACCATGAGTTCCGCATCGGGATAGAGCGCGCGCAGTTTCTCGAGCAGCGCCGGCAATGCGGCGGCCTCGTTCTTTGCGGGCAGGATGATGCTGAGTGTCGCCGCCTGATCGGGCATGACGTCGCTCCGGCTATGGCCGGCGGGCACTATAGCATCGTTTCGGCGGCCGCCGGAAAGCCGCGTCGTCGTTCAGTGTCCGGTCGCTGATGGCGCCGGCAGCGCCGCGATGCGTGCTTCGAGTCCGGCGATGGACTGGTCCAGATGTCCGAGGCGGTTGAGCAGCTGTACCTGCTGCAGATCACGCTGAGCGCGCCGCGCGTCGCCCAGGGCGATGTCCAGCAGCACCACATTGATGCGGTATTGCGGTTCCGCGGGCACCAGCGCCGCGGCTTCCTGCATCAGTTCCCGGCTTTTTTCCAGATCGTGCCGCGGGCCGTGGCTCACATAGTTGCCGTACATGACCAGTAGATTGGCGCGTGCTTCCGTATTCTGTGCCAGCGTCGGATTGGCCAGCGCCGCCTCGAACACCGGACGCAGCGCCTCCGGCGGAAAATGGCAGTTGCCGTTGCCGGAGCACTCCACCAGCGCCTGCAGGCCTTGCTGATCCGAGGCACTGATGGCATGGCCGCGCAACCGCGCGGCCATGCGGCTGAAGATCGCCGGGTCGGTGCGCGTTGTGACCTGGCCCTGCAGCAGCGCCAGAGCCGCCGCGGGGATGACGCCGGAGCCGGGCAGTGCCGCGGCATGCGCGAGCGCCGCCTCGGCCTCGGGCAGCAATTCCCTGCGGCCGGCCAGCACCAGGTTGGCGAGCTGCTGCCCATAGCCGTAGGTGGCATAGGGTGAGGCCGGGTGGTTGGCGGCTTCCGCGCCGGCGAGCGACAGCGGATTGCGCCACTCATAGGAACGGGCCAGGGTTACTCCCGCATAGGCCAGGGTCAGCACTCCCGCCAGGGTGACACGCAACCCTGTGCGGCTGAAGCGCGGTCGCAGCAGCAGCATGCCGCCCAGCAGGGCGAACAGCACGCCGAGATCCGCCAGATAATTGCGATGTTCGAAGGCGATTTCCAGCGGGAACACCGTGGATTCGAGCAGTTGTCCGGTGAAAAACCAGGCCACGCCGAACGCGAACCAGGGCCAGCGACGCGCGCTAGCCAGCGCGGCCGCGGCCAGCAGCAGCAGCCCGGCAATCGCCATCGCGGTAGTAGGCGGCGACCACAGGCCGGTGGAAATCACGATATCGTCATGATAGAGACCGAGATCGCCGAGGCGCGGGAACAGGGTCCAGCGGATATACAGCCACAACACCCGCGGTTCGGTCAGCAGCCGCTCGCCCAGGGTGAATTCACGCCCGTCATAACTCAAGGGCGCACCGTGGCGCACGCCGAACAGCCAGACGAGCCCCAGGCACAGGGGCAGCAGCAGGAACACGCTGAAGAAGACCGCCAGGCCGCGTGCCTGGCCGTTGGCGGCGGTACGGAAACGGAACACACAGGCTTCAAGCATCAGCAGATAGACGGGCAGCAGTACACCCGTTTCCTTGCTGGCCAGCGCCAACAGCAGCATGGCGAGCGTGCCCGCGTACAGCCATAACCACGGTTCACGGCTGTTGCCGGTCAGCTGCCGTTCACGTGCATACAGATAGATGTTGCAGCCGGCCAGGATGAACAATGAACACAGGCTGGTCTCGCGCTGCACCACGTACAGCACCGCGGTGAGGTTCAACGGGTGCACCAGCCAGGCGGCGGCCACCAGCGGCGGCAGCCAGTCGCAGGCGGGAATATCCGCCACCGCCCCCTGGCGCCGCCAGACGCGCATCACCCGATACAGCAGGGAATAGACCAGTACCCCGTTCAACAGATGGATGAGGAGATTCACCCACTTGAAGGCGTAGGCATCCAGCCCGCCGAAATAGACGTTGAGCGCGAAGGACAGCATGCTCAGCGGGCGTTGCAGCGGGCCAGCATTGGAGGAAAGTGCCGCCTGGGCGAGCTGGTTCCAGCTCAGGCTGTGAATGTCCAGGGCCCGGTTCTGCAGGATATTGACCACATCATCAAACACAAAAGGTCCGTGCAGCCCGGGCAGATACGCAAGAAACGCCAGCAGCATCCCGCTTAACAGGATGACGTGGTCACCACGGAATCTGGATACCCGGAACATTCAGATTTCAGGTTTTCGGGTTTTTATGCCGTAGTCCGCTTGGGCAGACACTCCCACTACGCAGCATATCTTGCTTCGCAGTCCGGCGGGGTTGGATACCGTGATTTTTCGCGCCCCGATCATGCCGCACTATCCGCGCTCACGGAGGATTTGCCTGAGGCGTTCAAGCTTGAGCGTATATTTCCCAAACCAGTTGGCGTTTGCAACCAACGCCAATTGCCGTGTTGCGGCACCGGTATTCCCGGTTTGCAGCAGAATGTCCGCATAATTGAGCCTGATCTGCACATCCGAGGGGCACAGGGACAACGCCTTGCGCGTGGCTTCGATGGCTTCACCGGTGTCTCCGGCCTGCTGCAGCAATATGCCATAGATGTTCCAGATGTTGCCGGCGTAGCAGGCATTGGACTGCACCGTCGGGTCGGCCAGCGCGTTGCTGAAGATCGCGCGCACCGTGGCGAGTGGATATTGCTTCACCAGATCCGGATGCTTGACGAGCGAGGCCAGCGTTACCTGCGTGGTTGCGGAGATTCTTATGTGCCGGGCGCGGGTAGCCGCATCCTCGAAATAGCCGCGGGCACGGCCGGGCTGGCCGAGTTGCGTGTACATGATGGCCAGCGCCACATCCTCCGCGAGCCCGTCGGGATCCAGGGCGCGCGCCACCAGCATGGCGCGCTCGGCCTGGGGAGCCGAGTCTGTATCACCGTCCATGGCCATGGCCACGTACAGGATGCCGAGTTCGTAACGGGCGCGTTCCGATTGGGGGTGGTGCACGATCTCGGAGACGGCAAATGCGACCGGCGAATGCCAGCTTGAGGCACGCAGCGCCGTGAGCGACGCGAGCATCACGCCCGCGAACGCGGCGATTCCGATAGCCAGCCGGCGTTTGCCTGTCGAAGCAAGTCCAATATAGGCCTGGGCCGAAATTCCGAGGATCACACCGAAGATCGGCAGATAGTTGCGATGCTCGAATACCAGTTCCAGCGGAATGATGCTGGACTCGATCAATTGTCCGGCAAGGAACCAGAGTACCGCGAAGCTCAGCCATTTCCATCGACGCCGAATCCACAGTGCGAAGCCCATGAGCGCAGCCAGGCCCAGTACGGAAATTAGGGTGGTCGGGGGATTGAGCAGGCCACGGGATACGGTGAAATCGTCGTGATACAGCCCCAGCTGACCCAGGTTGGGCAGGCAGGTCCAGTACAGGTAGTCGAAAATCACGCGACACTCGGTCAGCAGCCGTTCGATGGGCGTGAAGTTCCGCAGGTAATAGCCCGCGAAGAAGAACCGCGAACCAGCCAGCAGCAGTACGAGCACCAGCAGCGCCGGGAGGATGAGGAATACGCCGAAGAATGACGCCACTTGCGGGTTCCAGCGCCGCGTCTTGTCGCCGAAATCCAGC
>JAGWNO010000126.1 GCA_028871235.1 Gammaproteobacteria bacterium | reverse complement strand
GGGGATGCCGTGCTGCGTGTGGTGGCCGAGGTGCTGCGCAAATCAGTGCGCACCGAAGACATCGCCTGCCGCTATGGCGGTGAAGAGTTTGTGCTGCTGATGCCCGGCGCCGGAACGCACATCGCCAGCGAGCGCGCCGAGCGGGTGCGCGCCGCAGTGGCGGCAGCTACGTTTGTCTTCGCTGGCCAGACGCTCGGCGGATTCACCCTCTCAGCCGGGGTGGCCAGTTATCCGGATCATGGGGACACCGCGGAGCGTCTCATCAAGGCGGCCGATACCGTGCTTTACAAAGCCAAACGCAGTGGCCGCAATCAGGTGATTACCGCCGGTTGAAAATAGCATTTGCGGTTTTCGAATCGGGAAACACCACGGCGGGTCATTGCAACATCCTGTCAGAAACGCCCGCCGCCCACGAAACGGGTTCTCCAGTAGGCGTCATCCAGCCGCGCATAGGACACTACCCCGCCGCTTTGCGGGGCATGGATGAACCGGCCGTTGCCCACATAGATGCCCACATGCATCTGCGCATCTCCCGCGATCTCGAAGAACACCAGATCACCCGGCTGCAGCGCGTCCCTGGCCAGCGGCTGGGAGGCATACAGCTGCGCATTGGCGGTGCGCGGCACCTGGATGCCCGCCCGCCGGTACACGTAGAACACCAACCCGCTGCAATCGAAACCCCGCGGGGTGTCGCCGCCGTAGTGATAAGGTATGCCCAGTTCCTGGCGCACCAGGCGCACTATCTCTGCTTCTTTGGCAGGCTGGACCGGGCCGTAAGGCAGCGCTGCCGGGCGTTCCGGCCATTGCCCACAGGCCGCAACAGCGGCGGCCAGCAGCATGCCGGCAATCCAACGGAAGCGCGGCTCGTACATGCCGGCATGGAAGCCGTCCGTCAGGGAAAGTTCCATCACGGCCCGCGCCGCATGCGCACCCGCACCGGTCCCCGCTGCAACTGTGCCGCACGCAGTGCGGGATGCGCCTTGGCAAGCATCATCAGGGCGCGCGCCTCCAGCAAGCCGGGGTCGGCGGATGTCAGCGCGACCCGCCACTTTTGCTGCTCCGCCGCAAGCGCGTCCAGAGCCTGCGCGCGCGTGACAGTATGGAAACGCACCCTGGTACCGGGACGCAGCTGGCCGAGGTACGGCACATCCGCGCTGATCACCGCGGCGATCACCGGATAGCCGCCGGTGGCGCCGTGGTTGGGCAGCAATACAATGGGCTGGCCATCGGCGGGCACCTGCACGGCGCCGGTGAGCATGCCCTGGGAATCCAGTTCATCATCAATCTGACGGGCGACACTCGGGCCGCCGAGACGTAAACCGCTGCGATCGCTGTCGGCACGCACCCGGAAAGCGGCTGCCAGGAATATCTGCAGGGCTTGAGGCGTGAAGTGGTCCTGGTGAGGACCGAGGATCACCCGCATTGCGACACTATCGGTGAATACGGGTGGTGAGCGCAGATAGAAGCCCTGCTGCAGCGCGGCCGCCTGGATCGGCAGTTGCGCGCCGGCTTGCAGCGCCGCGGGACCGAGACCGGCCAGAGTATCCGTGGAAGCACTGCCCAGAACCTGCGCGCTGCGGATGCCGCCGGCGACTGCCAGGTAACAGCGCATGCCAGTCTGCACTGTGCCGCATCGTAATATCTGGCCGGCCCGCACCGCTACACTCTGGTACATGGCCACGGGCGCTCCATCCAGCCGCGCCTCCACGCTCCCGCCGGCCAGCGCCATGACCGTGTCCGCCTCGAAGCGCAAGTCCGGACCGGCCAGGGTCATCTCCAGCGCCGCTGCATGCGGGGTGTTGCCCACCAGCAGGTTGGCATGACTCAGGCTCAGCAGGTCGGCGGCCCCCGCGCGCGGTACACCGAGATGGCTGTAACCGGTGCGGCCCCCGTCCTGCACGCTGGTGAATAATCCGGGTTCCAGCAGGGTGATCATGCACGCACCCTGAAACGCACTCGGTCGCCGGGCGCCAGCAATGCCGGCGGCGCCTGTGCCGGATTGAACAGACAGGTATCAGTGTGGCCAAGCAACCGCCAGCCACCCGGTGTGGCCTGCGGGTAAATGCCGGTGAATTCACCGGCGATGGCCACGGAGCCGGCGGGCACGCGCGTGCGCGGTGTCTTGAGACGCGGCACCCGCAGGGTTGTATCCAACCCCACCAGATAGGGAAAACCGGGCGCGAACCCCAGGAAAGCGACGGTGTAGTGTGCCGCCGCGTGCCGGCGGATCACTTCCTGCACGGCGAGACCGGTGGCACGTGCCACGGCTTCCAGATCTTCGCCGTCATAGATAACTTCGATTTCCTGCTGGCGCGGCGCGGGAAGGAGCATGGATTGCTGCGTCAGTTGCGGCAGGCGCCGTGCCAGTTCGGCGAGATCGACCGTCAGCGGATCCGCTTCGATGAGCAGGCTGCGATAGCCGGGCACCAGTTCACGGATGCCGGTGAACGCCAGCGCAAGCAGCATCTCGCGTAACTGCCGGGCGGCGCGGAAATCCTGCACTTCCACCAGCAGCGCGCTATCGCCCCAGAAGCGGATGTTCATGCGAAAGCACGCAGCGTGATGCCGGCCTGCAGCAGGGTATCCCGCACCGTCCGTGCCAGCGTCACCGCACCCGGTGTGTCGCTGTGCACGCACAATGAACGGGCTGCGAGTTCGATGACCCGGTTATTGATGCTGCGCACTCTGCCCTGGCAGGCGATACTCACGGCCCGCTCCGCCGCCGCATCGGTAATGACGGCGCCGGGCTGCGCGCGCGGGACCAGTCGGCCGGCATCGGTGTAGGCGCGGTCGACAAAGGCTTCGGCGACAGCAGCGATGCCCCGCGCCCGCGCCACGTCCATGCCGATACAGTCCGGTAAGATCAGGATCGGCAATGCCGTGCCAAATTGCTGGATAGCAGTAAGCACCGCTTCCGCAGTTGCCGCGTCGTCCGCCATGCGGTTGTAGAGCGCGCCGTGAGCCTTCACATAGTGCAAGCTGGCGCCGGCGCTGCGTGCGACGCGGTCCAGTGCGTGCAACTGTGAAAGGATTTCCGAGCACAGTATGTCAGCCGGCAGATCCAGATCACGACGACCGAAATGCTTCGGGTCTGGATAGGAGACGTGTGCGCCGATACTGACGCCATTATGCACGGCCATGGCGACGGTATCGGTCATGCTCTGCTGATCGCCTGCATGCCCGCCGCAGGCGATGCTGGCGCTGGTGACGATGCCAAGCAGCGCCGCATCATGGTCTCCGCCCTCACCAAG
This sequence comes from Gammaproteobacteria bacterium, assembly GCA_028871235.1. Classification (GTDB taxonomy): domain Bacteria; phylum Pseudomonadota; class Gammaproteobacteria; order Natronospirales; family REEB76; genus REEB76. The sequence goes on along the minus strand of JAGWNO010000126.1, from coordinate 2,426 downwards.
ATCGGCGTTGAGGTCCATCACCACGCCAGGCCTTGAAACGTCCACTCAGCGCATGCCCAGCATGGGCAGATCGAGGCCGCGTTCCTTGGCGATCTGCACGGCCTTCCCGTAACCCGCATCCGCATGGCGCATGACGCCGGTGCCTGGGTCGTTGGTGAGCACGCGCGCCAGCGCCCGGGACGCCTGCTCGCTGCCATCGGCGACAATCACCACACCGGCGTGCAGCGCGTAACCCATGCCCACTCCACCGCCATGGTGGAAGCTCACCCAGGAGGCACCGCTCGCCGTATTGAGCAGCGCGTTCAGTATCGGCCAGTCGGCTACGGCATCGGAACCATCCTGCATGCCTTCGGTCTCGCGGTTGGGCGAGGCCACCGAGCCGGCGTCCAGGTGATCGCGGCCGATGACGATGGGTGCCTTCAATTCACCCTCACGCACCATGTCGTTGAAGGCCAGGCCCAACCGGTGGCGTTCCTTGTAACCCAGCCAGCAGATGCGCGCCGGCAATCCCTGGAAGTGGATGCGCTGGCGCGCCATATCCAGCCAGCGGTGCAGGTGCGGCTTGTCCGGGAATAGTGCTTTGGCCTTGGCGTCCGTCCTGTAGATGTCTTCGGGATCACCGGACAGGGCCACCCAGCGGAACGGTCCCATGCCCTCGCAGAACAGCGGCCGGATATACAGCGGCACGAAGCCCTTGAAATCGAAGGCGTTGCTGACCCCCGCATCCTGCGCCATGGCACGTATGTTATTGCCGTAATCAAAGGTGGGGATACCCATTTTCTGGAAACCGAGCATGGCGCGCACCTGCCGTGCCATGGAGGCTTTTGACAACTGCACGTATTGCTTGGGGTCGCTCCGGCGCAGGGTCGCGGCCGCAGCCAGCGCATAACCGGCCGGGATGTAGCCATTCAAGGGATCGTGGGCGGAAGTCTGGTCGGTGACGAGCTGCGGCTGGAAATCGCCTTTCAATATCTCCTCAAACACTTCCGCCGCATTCCCCAGCAGGCCCACGGACACTGCTGCGTTTTTACGCGTGGCGGTGCGCAGGATGGCGATCGCCTGCTCGAGGGATTTTGCCTTGTGGTCCAGATAGCCGGTGTTAAGACGCTTATCGATGCGGCTCTCATCCACCTCCACCGCAAGGCAGCTTAAGCCCGCGAATACCGCCGCCAGCGGCTGCGCGCCGCCCATGCCGCCGAGGCCGCCGGTCAGCAGCCATTTGCCGCGGGCGTCGCCTTGATAATGCTGGCGCACTGCCTCTGCGAAGGTCTCGTAGGTGCCCTGCACGATGCCCTGGGAACCGATATAGATCCAGGAGCCGGCCGTCATCTGGCCGAACATCATCAGACCCTTGCGATCCAGTTCAAAGAAATGCTCCCAGGTGGCCCATTTGCCCACCAGGTTGGAATTAGCGATGAGCACCCGCGGCGCCGCGTTATGGGTCTTAAACACTCCCACCGGCTTGCCGGACTGGATCAGCAGCGTCTCGTCATCCTCAAGCCGCTTCAGGGTCTCGACGATTTTGTCAAAACATTCCCAGTCCCGCGCCGCCCGGCCAATGCCGCCGTAGACCACCAGTTCCCGGGGATTCTCTGCCACCTGTGGATCCAGGTTGTTGTGCAGCATCCTCAGGGCGGCTTCCTGCTGCCAGCCCTTGCAGGACAACCGGGTCCCGGTCGGGGCATGCAGCTCGACATCGCGGAAACGGGTGGGCACGGTCAAATCCTCCGGCGTCATCTGCCGGTAGTTTACCGTGGGGCATGCTCTGCCGGATGGGGGCAGCGTATTATCCCGGCCGCGTAGACTCAGGGCGGACAGCCAGCACGTGACTCGCGCCTGCTAAGGTCCGGCAGAAACAGTGAGGGCTTCAAACCACCGCGACTTTGACTCAGCAACCAGGTCCGGTGCTCGGGCAGGGGTGCCCTTTTTCTGTCATATTGCGATAAGCCTCCTGGTCGGCCTTGTGGCGCGCCTCCATCTGTTCCCTGCTGATGCAAATGCGCTGGGGAATGTGCGATCCGAGTGGCTGATCCTGTCTGCAGATGAGTTTATTCTGGTCACCATTCTTGGTACCGCGTTCGACGCTGACCACAGTGGGCGTGGGTTGGGCTGCGGTACCGGCGGCTGGTTGTTGGGCAGGGGGTGTTGCGACCGTCGCCTGGAGAGGCGGGAGTGGGGCGCTTGCACAGGCCACCAGCAGTGCAACCAGACTTGCAGTAAACAGCAATTTCCACATATAGCCTCTCCTTAAGTGGGCAAAATTGAGGTACTGGGTACTAAAACAAAAGTACTAGCTATATAGTATTATAACCGGCGGCTGCGGGCATGCAAGACCCGACTATACTGCAAATTTAGTAGATTGGACTATGCTTTCAAAGCAACAAGCGGCCCGATCCGGAGCCGCATGATCTGGGATTCACTGTAAT
>JAGWNO010000003.1 GCA_028871235.1 Gammaproteobacteria bacterium | reverse complement strand
GGGCGGCAGTATGATCCCGACCCCTGGGGCCGGGGTGGTAGTGGTTGCCGGCGTGGGGGTAGTGCCGTCACCAGCAGCGTCATCCGGTGACAGGTCCGGGTAGTCAGGATACTGTAACGGCGGGTTGCCGTCATAGATTTTGTAGCGTCTATGCTGGATATAGGCATCGCGTAGGAAGGTGTAGGGGTCGTAGGCGCTGTCCAGGGTACTGTCCAGCTCCAGCAGGCCGGCACGGGTGTCGATGCCGTTCACCAGCGTGCCGGCATTGCGGTAGCGTGCCTGCATGCTGTTCTTGATGGGATTGGCGTAGTAGTCCGGATACATGCCGCCGGTATCGCGCAGCGTGCTGGGCCCCAGGAAAGGCAGCACCAGGTAGGGACCGGAAGGCACGCCCCATTTCGCCAGGGTGATGCCCAGGTCGGTGTCATGCTCCTGCAGACCTACGTGGCTGGCCACATCGAAGAAACCCAGCAGTCCGAATGTGGTATTGATGAGGAATCGTCCGAAATCCTTGAAGGTCTGTTTGCCCTTGGCCTGGAGCGCGTCGTTGACGAATGTGACCGGCTCGCCCAGGTTGTTGAAGAAGTTATGGATACCCTCGCGGGCGTGACGTGGCACAGCGCGCACGTAAGTCTTGGCCACGGGACGGGCGATGGCCTTGTCGAATTTGTCGTTGAACGCGTAGGTGATGCGGTTCATCTTTTCCCAGGGGTCACGGGTCTGGGTGACAGATTCCGGGGGCATGGACGCGCAGCCAGCGAGCAACGCGAGTCCCGCGAGGCAGACACCGGGGATGCTCCGCGTCAACCGGCGGCGATTCAGGGTCGGCATTGGAACTCCTGTTTACGGGGGCGCATCCATCCTAGCAGGAACGGGCATGAAGGCCAGTACTAGGTTCCGGGTGTGACGAGCCGCTGATGGTTGGCCCGTGCCTCAGCTTCCAGCCGCTCCAGGCGCGCACGATAACGCTGTGTTTGCATGCTGCTGACACCCGGCGTGGCCAAGGCGATGCGCAACTGATCTGCGGCGGCGGCTGGCAGGCCGTTCACCAGGTAGTACTCGGACATGTAGTAGTGCGAGTCGGAGGTGTCACCGGCTTTTTCATAGGCCTTGGCCACCAGCCGCAGGGATTCCGGGTCGCGGTTTATCCGCAGCGATTGTGACAGCAGCAGGGTGATGGCGCGCTGCGGCTGATTCGCCTCGATGAGGTCGCGGGCATAACTCAGCACCAGGGGTTCGTTGTCCGGAAACAGTTGCATGGCCTGCTGGTAAGTGGTCTCGGCCGCCGCGGTTCTCCCGCCAGCCATGAGCGCATCGGCAAGGCCAATGTGGAATGCAATCACGTCATCGTACTTGTCCTGCAGCTGTCGCATGATGGCGATGGCATCCTTGTCACGATCCAGTCTGGTATAGGCGAGAGCCAACCCGTAACGCATGGCCTCCTGATTCCAGCCATGGGCGGATGCTATGCCGGTCGTGAAGAGCTGCAGCGTCTTGCCCATGTCATCGCTTTCCAGCACCTGCAGGCGCGCCTTCATGAGGGCGTAATTGCGGCTGTCCGGCCGCGGCGGCACGTGCAATGACTGGGCACGGTTCTCGGCCTCAGCCATGCGTGTCAGATCCAAAGGGTGGGTCATGAGAAATTCCGGAATACGGTCGTAGCCGTTCAGCGCGGAACTGCGCTGCATCTTCTCGAAGAAATTTATCATGCCCTGGGGGGGGAAGCCGGCTCGCGCCATGGTCTGGATACCGACGCGGTCCGCCTCGGCTTCATCGGCGCGGGTGAAGTTAATCTGGTGCTGGATGATCGAAGCCTGGGCGGCGGCGATGGTGCCCATGGCGGTATTGGGATCGCCGGCATTGGCGGCCACCAGGATGGCGCCGAGCATGGTGGCGATATTAAGCAGGCTGCGGTCCTTTTGATCTTCCAGCGAACGCGCCAGATGCCGCTGGGTGACGTGGCCGGTTTCGTGGGCCATGACGCCGGCGAGTTCATCCTCATTGTCCGTCTGCAGTATCAGGCCGCTGTTCACGCCGATGAAACCGCCGGGCAGGGTGACGGCATTGATCTCCGGATCATTGAGCACGAAGTATTCGAAGTGCAGCGTCGGATTGTCGCTATGGGAAGACAGCTCGTGCCCCAGGTTGTCGATATATTCATGTATCAGTGGATCATCAAGGATGGCGCCGGCATCGTGGAGCTCGTTCATGACTTGTACACCGACCTGGTATTCCTGCTGCGGTGTGATGACGTTGGCGCCGGCTTCACCTATCTGCGGCAGGTTGAAATCGCTGTACGGCTGGGGGTTGATGTAGTCGTCTTGGGCGGCAGGCTGTCTGTCAGGAGGCTGGCAAGCGGCGGCGTCCTTTGTCGCGGGCACAGTACCAAGGACAGCGCATCCCCCGTTGGCTGCGGCAGCCGCCACTGTGATGTGGCTGGTCGTGGCCGCCGGGTCGGGAAGGGGAGTCCCGGCCCAGACGGTGCGCGCCATGAGCATGAGTGTCATGAGCGCGATGGGGAGGCGTTTCAAAACCGCTATCACGTCAGCTTTCCTGCCTTGGTCCGGGCGTGCCAGATACTGGGCATTACACGTCAATTATGTCACCGGGGTTGACAGCCCAAGTCTGTCTTTAGACAGGCGGCGGGGCACAAGGTTTAAGGCAGTGAAAAGCAAGCCCCCGGATGGCCGGGGGCTGGATGGCAGACCGCGCCGGTGTTCAGAACCGGTAGATGTACTGGATACCGAGAATGTCCGCATCGGCGTTGAACTGGCCGGCAACCTGGTCGCCGCCGGCGGCGTTTAACTGATCAAACGGGATATGTTTGTTGATGAACAGGTGAGCGTAACCGATGTCCCACTGGCTGTGTGCGGATGTCTTCCAGCTGGCGCCGGCGGCCAGCCATTTGCGGTCAGCATCCGGCAGGCGCGCGGTGCGGCTGGCATTGATGTCGTTGGTGGTGGTGGCGGAAGCGGCGGTTGGGTCGGGTACCGGGGATTTGTCGAGTGCCACGCCCGCGCGGAAAGTCCAGGCGTCGTTGTACTGATAGTTGGCGCCGATGCTGAAACGGTTCACGTTCTTGAGCCCTTCCTGCACGGTCGCCGGCGGCTGATTGGGAGCGGCGAAATTGATGGTCAGGTTGTCGAAGCTGCTCCAGCCGGTATAACTCCAGTCAGCCATCAATGACCACTGTGCGTTGAGCCGGTGAAAAAGGCTCAGGGATGCCATCTGCGGCGCGGTGAAATCCGCCTTTATACCCTGGGGCTGGAACAGGCCCTGGGATGAGAACAGCGTCGGCACGTTGGTGAAGGAAGCACTGCCATCGAGCTTGTGCTTCACACGCGAGCGGTAGGAGAAGCCCACGCGCGTGTCCGCGTCATAGCTCCACAGCACCCCGAAGTTGAAGCCGACGGCGGTATCGCTGGCCGTACCGGCGAAGAAGCCGTCATGTCCCTGGGGCACGAGACCCATGCTCTGGCAGGCCAGGGGATTGACCTTGGCAAAGCAGACGGCGCCGAAATCCACGTCATTGGTGAGTTTCACGTCCATGCGCTGGATATCCACGCCGAAGCCCGCCGACCAGTTGTCGTTGAATTTGTAGGCCAGCGTCGGATTCAGATTAAGCACCGTGACGCCCGTGTAGATGGCCTGATAGCGGAAGATGGAACTGGCGTTGTAACTGGTGGCCAAGCCGAACGGCACTCCCAGGCCGATGCCGAAAGACAGCTTGTCATTGAGTGGCTGGGAGTAATAGATGAACGGTACCGCGCCGAGCTTGCCGACACTGCCGCCTTCGCCGCCGGACAGCGGCTGGCCGGTGGCATCCACGGCGAGGCTTTTGGTGAAGTCGGCGCCGAAACGAATCACGCTTACGCCCGTATCGAGTTGTGCACCGGTCAGCCGGGTGAGACCCGCCGGGTTATACCAGATGGTGGAGGCATCATCCGCGTAGGCGGCGCCGGCGGCATGTGCGCTCCCCAGACTGGTAACGCTCTGCTCGGTGAGCTGGAAATTGGAGGCGGAAGCGGTGCCGGGCAGGGCCGCTGCCACGGCAACTGCCACCAGCGGGAAGGTCCACAGGGCAAACTGCTTGTTATTCATCGGTGCTCCCTCAGAAAGGGCGTGATAAAGGGCCGCCTGATTTAAGCACAGGCGGGGTGCGTTGTCAGTACCCGGCGCCCGCCGCCTTGGCTGCTGCGGGACCTGTCTTTTTCAGAGTATGTCGGAGGCATGGTCAGCCAGGCGGGAGCGCTCACCGCGCACCAAGGTGATATGACCGGAGTGCAGCCATTGCTTGAAGCGGTCCACCACGAAGGTGAGGCCGGATGTAGTCTCGGTCAGATAGGGGGTATCGATCTGGGATATGTTGCCGATGCACACCATCTTGGTACCCGGCCCGGCACGGGTAATGAGCGCCTTGAGCTGTTTCGGGGTCAGATTCTGGGCCTCGTCCACGATGATATAGCGGTTCAGAAAGGTGCGGCCGCGCATGAAATTCATGGAACGGATCTTGATGCGGCTGCGCAGCAGATCACTGGTGGCGGCCCGTCCCCATTCACCGCCCTCGCCGCTGGACTGGGTGAGCACTTCCAGGTTATCCATCAGCGCGCCCATCCAGGGCGTCATCTTCTCCTCTTCCGTGCCGGGCAGGAAACCGATGTCCTCGCCCAGCGGCACGGTGACGCGCGTCATGATGATCTCGCGATAGCGGTTCTGCTCCATGGTCTGCGCCAGGCCCGCAGCCAGCGCCAACAGCGTCTTGCCGGTACCGGCGGCACCCAGCAGCGTGACAAAATCCACGTTGGGATCCAGCAGCAGGTTCATGGCGAAGTTCTGTTCACGGTTGCGGGCGTTGATGCCCCAGACTGTGTGGCGGATACCGCGGTAGTCGCGGGTCAGTTCCAGCAGCGCGCCGCGTTCGTCGAGTTCGCGCACCACCGACTCGAAGTTATCCAGTTCGCTGTACAGGAATTCATTCGCATACCAGCCTTTCACCATGGGTCCCTGGATACGATAGAAAGTGCGGCCTTCCTGCTGCCAGGATTGCATGTCCTTGCTGTGCTGTTCCCAGAAATTCTTTGGTAACTCGTCCATGCCGGTGAACAGCAGGTCGAGGTCGTCCAGTGCCTTGTCGCTGAAATAATCCTCCGCGTGGATACCCACCACCGCCGCCTTGATACGCAGGTTGATGTCCTTGGATACCAGGGTGACGCGCCGCTCCGGGAATTTTTTCTGCAACGCCAGGGTGGTGCCCAGGATGTAGTTGTCGGGTTTATTGCCGGGGAGGGTATCCGGCAACATGGACGGCAGGGGTTCCGTCTGGAAGAACAGCCTACCGCCGGTGGCGGCGGCGCCGGCGGAACGGTGCATGCCGGAGATCACCAGACCGGCATCGATCTGCGCCTTGCTTGCGTTACGCATCATTTCATCGAGGAAACGACTCACCTGACGTACATTGCGTGCCGACTCGGACAGGCCTTTCTTGCCGGCGTCGAGTTCCTCCAGCACCACCATCGGCAGAAATATGTCGTGTTCCTGAAAGCGGAAGATGGCGGTGGGATCATGCATCAGCACGTTGGTATCGAGTACGTAGAGACGGCGTTGTTTACGGGCTTTTTTCACCAGGCTCACCTTTGCGGATACGGTCATGCCGATGCCAGTTCTTTCACGGCTTCCAGTACATCGGCCACATGGCCTGTCACGCGCAGCTTGCGCCATGCTTTCCTGAGCACGCCCTGGGAGTCGATGAGGAAGGTACTGCGCTCGATGCCCATGAACTTGCGGCCGTACATATTCTTTTGCCTGAGGACTCCGAACAGTCGGCAAAGCCGTGCATCTTCATCAGCCAGCAGTTCGAATTTGAGTCCGTGCTTGTGACGGAAGCGCTCATGAGATGCGAGGCCGTCACGCGACACCCCCAGGATCAGCGTGTCCAGCTTCCTGAAGCGTGCCTGCTGATCGCGGAAATCCCCGGCTTCCTGGGAACAGCCCGGGGTGTTATCCCTGGGGTAGAAGTACAGCACCACGTTATGGCCCCTGCATTCCGACAGCCTGAAGGTCCTGCCGCCAGTGGCGGGCAATGCGAAGTCGCGGACCCGCGTGCCGAGCATCACTCTGTGCATGCAGTTGCCTTACTGCGAGTCATGCGCAAACGGGAGGCGCCGCCAGCAATGTGGCTGAAGTGAAAATGCCGGGAAGGCAGCCGGCCGATGCTCCGGAAGAGGCTGGTATACGCAGCGGCGCTGGTCGTGATAATCCTCGATCACTTCGTCAACCCTTGATGGGTTCCATTATGGCGTCCAGGTTCAGCTTATCGCAGAAATCCATGAATTCCTCGCGCAATGTGCCGATGTGCACATCCGTGGGGATATTCACCGCCATCTGCACCGCGAACATGGGTGCACCGGTATGCGCCGCCGGATAGCCGCGGGTGGCGAGGTCAGCAATGCCGATGCTGCGTTCGGCGAAGAAGTTGGCGAGGTTGAATACGATCCCGGGCTGGTCAAGACATACCACGTCAATGGCGTAGGGGATGAGGTCATGACGCGGTGCACGCTCGCTGGTGCGGCGCGCGGCGATGGTGAGGGAAAGGCGCTGTTCCAGCCGTGGCAACAGGTTTTCCAGCTTGGTGATGGTGTTCCAGTTGCCGGAGACCAGCAGCAGCATGGCAAACTCGCCGCCCAGTACCGTCATGCGGCTTTCCACCATGCTGCAGCCGCAGTCTTTCAGTGCACGCGCGATGTCGTGGAGGATGCCGGGCCGGTCTTCACCCAGCGCGGACACCACCAGGAATTGTTTCATTCGGGCTCGCAGCGGACGATCCTGCCGTGGGTGAACGCGCTAGCAGTGTACCGGGTTTGGCGGGGGGCGCAACCGCGATACGGCTGCCTGTGCCTTGAGCCCGGAGGCTGCGGGCCGGTACCATAGCCCTTTTTACGAGGGCGGTTTGATGTTCAAGGGCAGCATGGTGGCGCTGGTGACGCCCATGGCCGGCGATGGCCGGGTGGATTGCAATGCGCTGGAGCGCCTGGTGGAGTGGCACATCGCCGCCGGCACCGATGCCATCGTGACGGTGGGCACCACCGGTGAATCGGCCACCCTGGAGGCAGCCGAGCAGCTGGAAGTACTGGACTGCTGCCTGCGCAGCGCCGCCGGACGCGTGCCGGTGATCGCCGGCACCGGCTCCAACTCCACCGCCCATGCGATGGCCTTGACACGCCGCGCCCAGGATCTCGGGGCCGATGCGGCACTGGTGGTGGTGCCGTATTACAACAAGCCCACCCAGGAGGGCCTGTACCGGCATTTCCGCAGTATCGCGGAATCGGTGTCGCTGCCGATCATCCTGTATAACGTGCCGAGCCGCAGCGTCGCGGATCTGTTGCCGGAGACCGTGGAGCGTCTCGCGCTGCTGCCCAACATCGTCGGTATCAAGGAAGCCACCGGGGTGCTGGCGCGCGCCCGGGATATCCGCAAGCGCTGCGGCGAGGCTTTCCTGCTCATCAGCGGGGATGACGCCAGCGCCATGGAATTCATCCTGCAGGGCGGGCAGGGCGTCATCTCGGTGACCGCCAACGTGGCGCCGAAACTCATGCACGAGATGTGCGTGGCGGCAAGCGCCGGCGATCGCGGCAGTGCGGAGGCGCTCAACCGTCAGATCGAGCCGCTGCACCGGGCGCTGTTCGTGGAGAGCAATCCGATTCCGGTGAAATGGGCGCTCACGGAGATGGGGCGCATTCCGGCCGGTATCCGCTTGCCGCTCACAGCGCTTTCCCGTGAGCACCACCAGCAGCTGCGTACTGCCCTCAAGACGGCCGGCGTGCTGTAATATCTGCATCCACATGAAAACCATCGCAATGCTGAAATCCGTCGGCCTCCTGATCGGTCTGCTGGCAGCCTCCGTTTTGGCCGGCTGCAGCAGTCTGTCCTGCGGTGATCCACACCCCTATTTCAACAGTGGCACGCAGCCACCCTTGCAGGTACCGGCGGGTTTGACAATGCCGGTGCCCGATCCCGCTTATAAAGTTTCGGGTAACACCAGCCATCCGGGCGAGCATACCGACCATGATGCCGCCGGTGCCTGCCTGATTGCTCCGCCGCAGCTGGTGCCGAACCAGCCAGCCGCTGCCGCCAACACCGGTCCAGCGGGCCGCCGGGCATCTGAGCCGCCGCCACCCGCTGCCAAAGCTCCCAGCGCTGCGGGTAGTGGCAGCGGCACGCCCATGCCGGCAACCGGCAGCCACGCGCCGCCGGCGGTTGCCAGTGCGGTTGGCATGGTTTAACCTGCCCGCCCTTTGTCAGCCGGCCGTCATGTAGAGCGGGTGACCCGGGGTTCCGGAGAGGTGTCCGAGCGGTCTAAGGAGCACGCCTGGAAAGCGTGTATACGGCAACCCCGTATCGCGGGTTCGAATCCCGCCCTCTCCGCCAGTTTTCATTAAGGACCGCTCCCGTCGCCTGGTTACGGTTCCATGGCGGCCTGCGCCGGCTCCCCCGCGACGACCAGCTGTGAATCCCGTCAGGCCCGGAAGGGAGCAGCGGCAGCAGCGGCCTCGTGTGCCGGGGTGCGGCTGACGCAGGCTGCCACCCTTGACTGCTTGGATACGGGTACTGCGACGCGTCTGGTAAAGTAGTCGCGCATTTCACGTGGCGCTCAGGCGGATCCATGTCCTATCAGGTACTTGCGAGAAAGTGGCGCCCCCGCAATTTTGCGGAGATGGTGGGCCAGGAGCATGTGCTCAAGGCGCTCATCAACGCCCTCGATCATAACCGTCTGCACCACGCCTTTTTGTTCACCGGCACACGCGGTGTGGGCAAGACCAGCATCGCACGCATCCTGGCCAAATCGCTGAACTGCGAGCGCGGCGTGAGTTCACATCCCTGCGGCGAGTGCGGCGCCTGCACTGAGATCGATGCCGGGCGGTTCCTGGATCTCATCGAGGTGGATGCCGCATCGCGCACCAAGGTGGACGACACCCGTGAACTGCTGGACAACGTGCAATACGCACCCACCCGCGGCCGCTATAAGGTGTACCTCATCGACGAAGTGCACATGCTCTCGAACCATTCTTTCAATGCGCTGTTGAAGACCTTGGAGGAACCACCACCGCATGTGAAATTTCTGCTGGCCACCACCGATCCGCAGAAATTGCCGGTGACGGTGCTGTCGCGCTGCCTGCAGTTCAACCTCAAACGTCTGCCCGTGGTTCTCATCCAGGGACATCTGCGTCGTATCCTCGAGGCCGAGGGCATTACCCAGGAAGCCGCGGCGGCGGCGCTCATCGCCCATGCCGCCGACGGCAGCATGCGTGACGCCCTCAGCCTGCTGGACCAGGCCATCGCCTTCGGCGGCGGCGTGCTGCATGAGCGGGATGTGCGTGTAATGCTCGGCAGCATCGAACAGACTCATGTGCGCCTGCTGCTGGAGGCAGTGGCGGATAAGGATGGCAAGGCGGTACTCGCGGCCATGGCACGATTGGATGAGCAGGCGCCGGATTACGAGCTGGTGCTGGACGACGTGGCCGCGTGCCTGCAGCGTGTCGCCATCGCCCAGGCGGTACCGGAGGTGCTGGAGGGAAATGAAGACGCCGACACCATCAAGATACTGGCCGCACGGCTGACCCCGGAAGACGTGCAACTCTGCTATCAGATCGCGCTGCTGGGTAAGCGCGATCTGGCCCTCGCACCTTCGCCCCGGGGCGGTTTCCAGATGACCTTGCTGCGCATGCTGCATTTCTCCCCAAAGACCGGCGACGGTGAGCGGCTTGCAGTGACCGCGCCGGCCTCCCGCCCCGACAGCGCCCCGCCGGTGGCGGCTCCCCGGATTGCGATTGCCGGGCAGGATACCGCTGCCGCACCGGCTGCCGGCAACCGTTGGGTGGAGCCGGACTGGATGGGGCTGGTGGAGTCCTTGGAGCTGCGCGGCGCCGCCCAGCAGCTGGCTCTTAATTGCGTATATCGCCGCCGCGAGGGCAACACCCTGTATCTGGAGCTGGTTGCCGCCCATGAGCACATGGCCACGGAGCAGCTGTTGAAGCGCATGGAAGAGTCGCTGTCGCGGTATTTCGGTGAGACCCTCAAGGTACGCATCCAGCCGGTGAACGGCAATCTGCAGACACCGGCGAAGCTCGACGAGCTCCGTCAGGCTGAGCGCCTCAGGGCGGCTCAGGAGGCCATGGCTACCGATCCCAATGTGCGCGCGTTATGTGAGACTTTTGGCACACAGATCAATCCGGCGCTGGTCAAACCGGCGGACTAGATCCACACACGAGGCATCTGACATATGAAAGGCGGATTGGGCAGCCTGATGCAGCAGGCCCAGCAGCTGCAGGAGAACATGCAGAAGGCCCGGGAGGAACTGGCGCTCATGCAAGTGACCGGTCAGGCGGGTGGCGGCATGGTCACGGTGGTGATGACCGGGCGGCACGAAGTGCGCCGCGTCAATATCGACGGCCGGCTCATGGGTGACGATCAGGGGATGTTGGAGGACCTGATCACCGCGGCGGTGAACGACGCCGTGAACCGGGTCGAGACTGCCACGCGCGAGCGCTTCTCCGGTCTGACGGCGGGCCTGGCCCTGCCCGACGGCATGCAGCTGCCGTTCTGAACCGCCATGACCTATACACCCCTGTTGCAACAGTTGATGCAGGCGCTGCGCTGCCTGCCGGGCGTGGGCCCCAAATCGGCGCAGCGCATGGTATTCCACCTGCTGGAACGTAACCGCGAAGGCGCACTCAACCTCGCCACGGCGTTGCAGGCGGCGGTAACCGGCATCCGCCACTGCGAGCGCTGCCGCATGCTCACCGACAAACCGTTGTGCGACATCTGCGCTTCGCCGCGGCGCGAAGCCAAGGTCGTGTGCGTGGTGGAGACCCCCGCCGATGTGTATGCCATCGAGAGCGCCACCGGTTTCCGCGGCCAGTATTTCATCCTCATGGGCCACCTGTCCCCTCTGGATGGCATCGGCCCGCGGGAACTGGGACTGGAACTGCTGGAAGCGCGCCTCGCCGCAGGCGATACCAGCGAATTGATACTGGCCACCAACCCCACGGTGGAGGGCGAGGCTACTGCGCATTACCTGGCCGAGCTCGCTCGCGAGCACGGCATCCGCGCGACCCGCATCGCCCACGGCGTCCCGATCGGCGGCGAACTTGAATATATAGACAGCAGCACGCTCGCGCATGCATTCTCCGGGCGTCAGGATATGCGGTAGACGCGGAGGATAGCCATGCGTGATTGCCTGTTCTGCAAGATGGTGAGCGGCAAAATCCAGCCGCAGCTGGTGCGCACCACCGAGGAGTGCATCGCCTTCCGCGACATTCATCCCCAGGCGCCGACACATATCCTCATTGTTCCGCGCCGCCACATCGCCACGCTCAACGAGCTTACTGCCGCGGACGGCCCGTTGCTGGGCAAGATGCTGTTGTTGGCGCGGGAAATTGCCGCGGACGAGGGTATCGCAGAATCCGGCTACCGCGTGCTCATGAACTGCAATGCCGGCGGCGGCCAGACGGTGTTCCACATCCACCTGCACCTTCTGGGCGGCCGCCAGATGACCTGGCCGCCGGGTTGAGGCCAATCCACATTTCACTAGGAGAAACTTGGTGTTTAGTAATGACATTGCCGCCAAATTCGTGTCCTTTGTCCTGCTTGCTTCTTCTCCGGCATTTGGCGCTGATGGAAACCCGGCCGCAGCAAGAGACTTGCCTTAACGCATGCTGAGTGCCTCGTAAATATTGGTCATGGTCGAAGGCTCAGGTGTTGATGTTGCACCGATTACGGCTACTAAATGATGCGCAAGAAAACGCTTACCGTGCGCCGTGTTCTGACAGCAAATAATTGGTCAATACTCGCCCACCCCACGCTTACTTTATACGCACCCCGGCACGACATGAACCAACTGCGCAAGCCGTGCGATACGGGCCGCGGCCGGTGGATGCGAGTCATAGAACGCCGAGTGCAGGGGATCGGGCGTGAGCGTGGTGGCGTTATCGCGGTAGAGCTTCACCAGGGCGCGCATCAGCGCCGCGCCGTCCGCCTGCCGGGCAGCGTAAGCGTCCGCCTGGAATTCGTGCCGGCGTGACCAGGCGGAGCCGATAGGTTCCAGCAGAAACAGGAACGGCGGCGCCAGCAGCGTGAACAAAAGCAGCGCCATATAAGGCGAGGGCTGCGGTACCCCCAGGCCGTGATAGAACCAGGCACTGGTTGCGAGCCAGCCGAGCACCGCGAGGCCCACCAGACTCAAGATCGCACTCATGGCCAGCCGCTGCACCACGTGTTTCAGGCGGAAATGCCCCAGCTCGTGGGCCAGCACCGCCTCGATTTCTTCCGGCGCCAGTTTATCTATGAGCGTATCGAAGAACACGATGCGCTTGTTGCGGCCGAAGCCGGTGAAATAGGCGTTGCCGTGAGCGGAACGGGTGGAGCCGTCCATCACGAATACCCCGCGGCTGGTGAAACCGCAGCGCGCCAGCAGCGACTCGATGCGCTGCCGCAGATGCATATCGGCCAGTGGTGAGAACTTGTTGAACAATGGCGCGATGAGCACCGGATACGCCCAGGTGATGACCAGACTGAACGCCAGCCACAACGCCCACACGGCCAGCCACCACCATCCGCCGGTGCGCTGCATGAGCCACAGGACGGCATACAGGAGCGGTACGCCAAGGATCACGGCGAGCAGCATCAATTTGAGGATGTCGAGGCCATAGGTCCGCAGATTGGTGCGGTTGAAGCCGAAGCGTGCTTCGATGCCGAAGGTCGAATAGGCACCCAGCGGCAATTCGATGAGGGCGGTGATGAGTACGTAGCCGGCGATCACCAGCACGCCGGTATTGAGGGGACCGAGACCGGCCTGGCGCCAACCGCTGTCCAGCAGAGCCAGCCCGCCCCCCAGTGTCCACAGCAGCGCCAGCGCCAGTTCCAGCGCGATGCCGATGAGGCTGAAACGGGTCTTGGCTATGGTGTAATCCGCGGCCTTCTGGTGTGCCACCAGTTCGATATCGGCAGCAAATGCCGCGGGCACGGCGTCACGGCAGCGGTATATGTGGTGCATCTGCCGGCCGGCCAGCCAGCCGCGCAGCATGGCGGAGGTGCACAGCGCGATGACAAAGACAAAAGTCAGAGCATGCATGTTGAGGCCGCATATCAGGGTGGCGCATTGTAAGCGAAGCCGGCAACGGTGGGCAGGTGCGGCCGGGCGGGTTAGACTAATTGGCGTGCAATTTGCGCAAAGGACCCATCCCATCATGACCCCGAACGCGGATAATCTCGTATGGCTCGATCTGGAGATGACCGGTCTCAGTCCTGACAGCGACAGCGTCCTGGAAATCGCCACGCTGGTGACTGATAAGCAACTGAACATCCTTGCAGAAGGCCCGGTTGTCGCCATACACCAGAGCGACGCGGTGCTGGCGGCCATGGGCGAATGGTGTACCCGCCAGCACGGCCAGTCAGGTCTGACCCAGCGGGTGCGTGACAGTCATATCAGTACGGCGGAGGCGGAACGCATCACACTGGAATTCCTTTGCCAGCACGTGCCCGCCAACAGCTCGCCCATGTGCGGCAACAGCATTTGCCAGGACCGGCGGTTCCTTGCCCGGCACATGCCGGCTCTGGAGAAATTTTTCCATTACCGCAACCTGGATGTGAGCACCTTGAAGGAACTGGCCAAGCGCTGGGCACCGGGTGTGGCCGGCGGTTTCACCAAGGAATCCACCCACCTGGCGCTGGCGGACATCCGCGACTCGGTGGCAGAACTCAGATATTACCGCGAGCAGCTGTTACGTCCGGAATTTCTCGCGCCACACGCGTGAACGGTCGGCACGGGACAATACCGGCCAGCCGCCAGGCAGGGCGCAGCAGGCAAACGGACCGCGTTTTGTAACCATTCCCCGGTATCTCAGTTCCTGGAAACCCGTCGCCGCAACTCATCGCGCAGCGCCACGACACCGCCGGCGATGATGAATAGTGCGCCGCTCCAGAACCAGACGCCCGGCGCTTCGCTCCAGATGAACCAGCCGTAGAGCGCGCCAAACAATATCGAACTGTACGTGAACGGTCCTATCTGGGCCGCCGGTGCCAGTGCGTAGGCGCGGGTCATGAGCAATTGTCCGGTGGTGGCCAGGGCGCCGATGAGCATCAACAACGGAAAATCATGGTGGCTGGGCGTCTGCCAGGTCCAGATGAGGGGGATTGCCGAGCCCAGGGTGCCGAACAGGCTGAAATAGAACACGATGCGCGTGGGCGGCTCGGTGCGGACAGAACGGCGGATGGTGACCACGGAGCAGGCGGCAGCCAGACCAGAAGCCAGGCCGATGAGCGCCGGCCAGGAAATAATCCCATCGCCGGGATGCAGCACCATCACCACGCCCATGAAGCCGATGAATATCGCCCAGCGTACTTTTACCGGCACGTATTCCCTGAGCCACAGGTAGGCGATGAAGGGCACGAACAGTGTCGCGGTCTGGTTGAGCAGCATGGCTTCGGCGATGTGCAGATGTCCGAGCGCATAAAACAGACAGTACATGGACAGCAGCCCGGATGTGGCGCGGATCACATGCAGGTGCAGGTGCCGGCTGCCCAGATGCTGCAGACTCAGACGCAGCAGCCACGGCAGCAGGAATACCAGTGAGAACAGGCTGCGCCAGAACACCATGACTTCGCCCGGCATGCGGCCGGACAGTGCGCGCACCAGCGCACCCATGGTGGAAAAGGCCAGCGCCGCGCCGATAATGTAGAGCGCGCCGACGGCAGGATGATTACGGCCCAGTGCTTGCAAACGGGGTTCCGCCGGGAGGGCGAGTTTATTGGTCCGTCACGGGCAGGGCGGTGGCGGGCGCGCTATTATCCCCTGCCGTTGCGGTTGGCGGAAGCGTTCCCATGTCAAATCCGAGGGCGCCATGAGCGATATCCTGGGCATCGAGGACATCCGCGCTGCCGCCTTGCGCATCGCCCCCCATGTACGGCGCACACCGGTGCTGCGTTGCGCGGCGCTGGAGGAGCAGACCGGCGCCAGCGTGTTCTGCAAATGCGAGAACTTCCAGGAGATGGGGGCATTCAAGCTGCGCGGCGCCAGCAATGCCATCTTTTCATTGTCGCAACAAGCGGTCGCGCAGGGCGTGGCCACCCATTCCTCCGGCAATCACGGCACAGCGGTGGCGCTGGCGGCGAAGCGGCGCGGCGTTCCTGCCTGTGTGGTGATGCCGGAGAATGCCAGTGCCTACAAGAAACGCGCGGTGGCCGGATACGGCGCCAGCATCATCTATTGTGAAGCCACGCTGCGGGCACGGGAAGCGGCGCTGGCAGAATACGTGCGGGAGACGGGTGCCGCGGTGGTGCATCCATACAATGATCGCGCGGTGATGGCCGGGCAGGGTACTGCCGCCATGGAATTGCATGAGGAGATCCCGGACCTGGAGGTCATATTGGTGCCGCTGGGCGGTGGCGGCTTGCTGTCCGGTACCGCGGTGGCGACCCGTGCATTGCGGCCCGGTTGCAGCATCATCGGTGTTGAGCCCCTGGGCGCGGATGATGCGTGGCGATCACTGCGGTCCGGACGTATCGAAACGCTGCCGCACCCCGTCACCATCGCCGACGGCCTGCGCGCCACCCTCGGCCCGCTCACTTTCGCGGTGATCCGTGACGAAGCGGACGGCATCGTGCGGGTTTCCGAAGAGGCCATCATCAGCGCCATGCGCTTCGTGTGGGAGCATATGAAGATCATCATCGAGCCATCTTCGGCGGTAGTGGTGGCGGCGCTGCGCGAAAGGCTGGTGGAGGTGAAGGGCCGGCGGGTCGGTGCTATCCTGAGCGGCGGCAATGTGGACTTGGATTGCTTACCGTGGCAGCACGCGGAGGAAAAAACATGCGGGTGAATGCGGCAATTCGGATGATGAGTCTGGCGGGCGCTGTTTTCTGGGTGACTGCGGCAGCCACGCAACCGGCGGCGAAACCGGTGGATATCCGCGACCTGATGACGGCCAGCCAGTTTGAGAATGCGGGGCTGAGCAAGCTGTCGCCGCAGCAGATCCAGGCGTTCAATGCGTGGCTGAATTCCTATCTGCATACCGCTGCGGAGACCGTCACCGCCGCCCAGCCCGTGGTGCCACCCGTTTCGCAGAACACCGCAACACCGGTAACCGCGCCGGCAGCGGCCAGTGCGGCAAGCTTCGGCGCGGATACCCTGCCTTCCAGGGAAAAGGAAGCTGCGCAGATTGACAGCCATATCGCCGGCGCCTTTACCGGCTGGACCGGCGAGACGGTATTCAAACTGGATAATGGCCAGCTCTGGAAGCAGGCGGGACCCGGGTACTTCGCCGATGTGCGACTGCAGCATCCGCATGTGGTCATCAAAAAACTCGCCTTCGGTTATCTGCTGACGTTGCCGGGTCACAGCGAGACGGTGTTCGTACGCCGTCTGCAATAGGTGCGAGGTGCTGGATACCGCCCACGCGAGACTGCTGACGGAGCTGCGTCTGAAGCTGCGGCAGGGGCGCCGCCAGGATGGAGCGGCGCTGCATGAACTCATCGGTGGCATCCTGGCGGACTATGGCCTGCCGCCGGACCTGGAAGGCATGGATGCAGATCTGGATGATGTGCAACGCAGCTATGCCGGACGCGCCGGACGCTTAGAGGTACTGGAAGATTCCAGCGGCGCGCTGGTGGGCAGCTGCGGGGTGTTGCCGCTGTCAGAGACGCAGTGCGAACTGCGTAAACTTTACCTGACCCGCAGATTCCGCGGCCGTGGTCTTGGCAGGATGCTGCTGGAACGCGCACTGGCCTGGGCGCAGAAGCACGGCTACCGGGAAATGGAACTGCATACCGCCGCGGCGCTCACGGAAGCCGTCGCCCTCTATGAGGCTTATGGTTTTGTGCGCAGTGGCGGCCCGGTAAAGCCAAGTGCGCGTTGTGAGCTCTTTTTCCGGTTGCAACTGTCCGCACGCGTGGTGACGCCGGCCGGAGCTGGAGCAAAGCCGTGAACAAGTATGGGTTTCTGCTGCCGTTCACGCTGCCGCTGCTGGCATTTGCCGGTTTCTTCCTGGGCGGCCTGTGGAATTTCATGCTGCCGGTATTCACGTACCATGTTGTGCCCTTGCTCGACATGCTGGCTGGCCTGAACACCTGGAATCCCGTTGCCCGGGAGGCCGTCGCACTGGAACGCGACCCCTACTACCGTCTGCTGTTGTATGTTTATGTGCCGCTGCATTATGCCGTGCTGTTAACCGCTGTCTGGCTGGTGACGCAGTACGCGCAACCCTGGCATGCACTCATCGGCATCACCCTCACCACGGGTACGGTCACGGGCGGGCTTGGCATAACCGTGGCTCATGAGCTTGGCCACAAGACCGGAAAGCTCGACCGCTGGCTGTCGCGGACGCTGCTCCTGTCCGTGTGCTATATGCACTTCTATATAGAACACAACCGCGGCCATCATGCGCGCGTGGGCACGCCGGATGATGCTGCCTCGGCGCGCTATGGGGAAATGTTTTACCGCTTCGTGCCGCGTGCCGTAGCTGTGGGCTTCAGGCACGCATGGATACTCGAACGTCAGCGACTTGCCAGGGTAGGGCGCTCGCCATGGACGCCATCCAACCCGATGCTCTGGTGCGTACTGCTGCCATCCCTGTCCGCTGTCGCGCTGGGCATGCTGATGGGCTGGCGGGCGGTAGTATTCTTTTTCGCACAGAGCCTGCTCGCCTTCACGCTGCTGGAACTGGTGAATTACGTGGAGCACTACGGCCTCACGCGCCGGCGGCTGGCTGACGGCCGGTTCGAGCGCATCACTCTCGCCCATGCCTGGAACTCCAGCCAGCGCGTCAGCAGTTACTTTCTGTTCAACCTGCCACGCCATTCCCATCATCACATCCAGGCGCAGCGTTCCTACCAGGCGCTGGGGCATATCGAGGCGAGCCCGCAGCTGCCCACCGGGTATTCCGGCATGCTGCTGCTAGCCCTGGTGCCACCCCTGTGGCGCCGCGTGATGCACCCGCGTCTTGCCCGCTATAAGGCGCTGCAGCCGGCGTCGCCGTGAGGAGACTGATGCGCATGCGTATTGTCAGCGTATTTTTATTTGTTGCCGCCTGTGCATGTCTCAACGGCGCCCACGCCGATAACGGCGCCGATGGCATTCTGGGTGTCTGGCTCACGGCGGATGGCAAGGCCAGGGTGGAAATCACCAAACAAAACGAAATTTACGCGGGCCGCATCGTCTGGTTGCAGGAACAGCGCTATCCCGCTGACGATAAACAGGGCATGGGCGGCGAGTTGAAAGTGGACCGCGAGAATCCCGACAATGCTCTGCGCACCCGACCTATCCTCGGCCTGCCGCTGGTGACCCACTTTCGCTATGCCGGCGACAGCGTATGGGAAGGCGGCAAGATCTATGATCCCGAGAGTGGCAGCACCTACCGCTGCAAGCTGACTCTGATGCCGGACGGAACCCTGAAGGTCCGCGGGTATCTCGGCATTTTCTGGCGTACTGAAGTCTGGACACGGGCGCTGATGACCCCTGATGCCGCCACTGCCGCACCCGCCGGGAAGCCGGGCCCGCGGCTGTGAGTGTTTATTGCCGGGGCGGTTGTGCCGGCGTCGGCTGGCCGCGGGTGGTGCCCGATTGGGCCTGCTGCAGCTGCTGCTGCATGCGTTGCTGCTGCGCCTGCAGTGTATCCTGCACCTGCTTCGCCTTGTTGAGATCCTGGATGTAAGGGTCGAAAACCGTCTTGGGGGGCGGTGGCGCGTGCTGGTCGTTGCTGGAAGCATTACTGGGACTTCTGCCTGAGTTGCAGGCTGCCAGCAACAGCAGGCTGGCTAATAACGCCGCCGATATTTCACACTTGTTCATGCTGCGCGCCTCCGCGTCCGGCGATTCCCGCCTTACCCTGAAGACAGCCTATCACCTTCACAGAAGCTCTCGGTCCGATAGCGAAAGAAGCTAAGTGCCGGCGACCAGTGGCCGGCGGCGAGGCCGGCTTTCTGCAATAACCCGGCGACGAAGTCATCAGCCTGCGGCAGGGTTTCCCAGACACTCGGCAGGAATGTTGCCCGTAGCGGACCCTCCCGTACGATCAATCCATCCACGCCAGGCCGTAATGCCTTGAGCAGTTCCTGGCGCGTGGGTGCCATCAATGGCATGGCGGTGGAGAGTATCGAGATGCTGATATGCACACCGGGCAGTTCAGCGGGCTCCAGGGGCGGGAAGCGCGGGTCATGGAAGGCGGCGGTACGGGCATTGTGGGCCACGTCCTCCAGCAGGGTGCGCAGCGGTTCGAGTACACCCACGCAGCCGCGCAGTGCACCGTGGTGTTTGAGGGTCACAAAAGTAGCGCGTTTCTCGCGCAACGCGGGTGCGGCATCATCCAGCGATGACAGCGGCGAATGACCGCCGAACCTCTGGGCTATGGACTGGCGGGCGACACGCAACAGCAAGGCGCGTGCCGCAGCATCAAGCAGCATGCAGACTCCAGGCGCCATAGCCGACGACACGCTCGCGCGTGCCGGCAGTGTCGCCGGAGTTGCGCAGGTCCAGCCGCGTGACGGCGAGCTGCCGACGGCGCGCGACGCTCAGCAGGCCGTTGATGGGATCCGCGCCGCAGGCCTGTTCGGCTTCCAGCGGCAGCAGCAGAGATTCAATGCGCTGCGCCGTATCGCTATCCAGCTTGCGGGCGATATCGTAAGTGTGGTAGTGGCTAAGGTCGGAACTCACCACTATCAGCGTCTCCGCTCCGCCCCAGAGCTGTTCCAGTACCTCCGCCACTTCGCCGGGCTGTACCCGGCCCACCACCAGCGGGATGAGTGTGAAATTTCTGAGCAGCGTCTGCAGGAACGGCAGGTGCACTTCCAGGCTGTGTTCCTGGCTGTGCGCCGTATCAGAGAGGCTTACCTGCGGCAGCGACCGGAGTGCGGCGCTGGCTTGCTGATCCAGGGGGACCTCACCGAGGGGTGTATGGAAAGCTATGGCACTCGACAGCGCCAGCCCCCGCAGCGCTACCCGGTGGGCGGGCCCCAGCAGCACTACCCGCCGCACAGTGTCGGCCAGGGCGGCGACGCAATTGTAGGCCCGCGCGGCGAGGGCACCGGAATAGATATAGCCGGCATGGGGCGCGATCAGCGCCTTGGGCGCCGGACCCGTTGCGGGGTTTGCGGCCAGCAGTCGCCCCAGCAGGGCACGCAGCTCGCGGGGGTCCTGCGGGTAGAACAGGCCTGCCACGGCGGCGGGCCGCACGTTGGGTCGCTGGGTCATATACTTAATCTTAGTACGGAGAGAGCGCACGCATGGACATCATGCCGCCGACGGCGGTTTCGACCCGGTACTGGCACAGGCTGGAGGACGGCAGGGTCCAGTGCGACGCCTGTCCGCGCGCCTGCAAGCTCAACGAGGGCCAGCGGGGCCTGTGCTTCGTGCGCGGCCGCGAGGATGGCCAGATCAAGCTGTTCAGCTACGGCCGTTCCAGCGGTTTCTGCATCGATCCGGTGGAAAAGAAACCGCTCAACCATTTCCTGCCGGGTACGCCGGTGCTGTCTTTCGGCACAGCGGGCTGCAACTTGGCCTGCAAGTTCTGCCAGAACTGGGATATGTCCAAGTCCCGGGAAATGGATACGCTCGCCGACCTCGCCATGCCCGAAACCCTGGCGCGCACCGCGAGGGCACTCGGCTGCGCCAGCATGGCTTATACCTACAACGACCCGGTGATCTTCATGGAGTATGCCATGGACGTGGCGGATGCGGGCCGTGAGTTGGGCATCAAATCCATCGCCGTGACGGCCGGTTACATGTGCGACCAGCCGCGCCGGGAGTTTTACCGGCACATGGATGCCGCCAACGTGGATCTCAAGGCCTTCACCGAGGCGTTCTACCACAAGATCTGCGGCGGTCATCTGCAGCCGGTGTTGGATACGCTTATGTATCTGCGCCACGAGACCAGTGTGTGGTTCGAGATTACCACCCTGCTGGTCCCGGGCGAGAACGATTCCACACACGAGATCGAGGCATTGAGCCAATGGATCATGGAAAACCTGGGAGCGGATGTGCCGCTGCATTTCACCGCCTTCCATCCGGATTGGAAGATGCTGGACAAGCCGCCGACGCCACCCGCAACTCTCACCCGGGCGCGCGCCATCGCTATCCGCAACGGCCTGCGTTATTGCTACACCGGCAATGTGTACGACAGGGAGGGCGGCAGCACCTGGTGCCACCACTGCGGGACGCTGCTGATCGAGCGCGAGTGGTACCAGCTCGGCCGCTGGAACCTCACGGATGCGGGTCAATGCGGGCAATGCGGCGCTTCGCTGCCGGGTGTGTTTGGCGGCAAACCGGGTCATTGGGGCAGGAAACGCCTGCCGGTGAGAATCGCCGCTGCATCTCCATGATATCGAGATGACGCATTGCATGTTTTTGGGCTAACATGCCCGGGGTTGCCATATACACAAGCATGGCTCGTTACACTGCCCTGCCTGTGGCGTCATCAAACCTGACAATCGGGATAGAACATGCACATAGAAAATGAAAAGTTCTATCACATCCACAAGCACAACTCATCCAAGTGGGTCGAGAGCGCCAAGTTCACTTTCGGTGAGGAGCCTAACAATGCCTGGCGGGCTTTTGAAATAGCCCGGCGCGGCGTCACCAACCCGGAGACCGGCGAGGTCTATACCATCGACATGGTGGCCTACCGCGCCCTCAGCAGTTACAGGAAACAGGGCAAGAAGGACCCGCGGCTGAGCTTCTACCACTTCGATCCGGTCATGACCCTGGCAGAAACACTCGATAGCCTGTTCCTGTCCACCCGCATGATCCGTGAGCTGGTGTACGAGGATGTCCGCAAACAGCTGTATCCGGATCTGCCATCCCGCACCACCTGTATCTGGCTCATTCCTGAAGAGAGCAAATCGGTGCGTTTCTGGCTGGATAACATACGCGGTGACCACAAGAAGGTATTCAGGGTGCGCGCCACCGGCGAGGTACATCGCGCCAACCAGCAGCTCATCCTGGGGGACACCATCTCATTGAGCGAATGGCGCAAGCGCGCCGTGGATTACTGGAATGGCGCGGAGCTGGACTCGTTCGATGATGAGATTACCTTCAGCGGCGAAGTGGAAGTACTGCAAGAAGTCTCCCTGGATCAATTCGGATCGCCGGGATAACCGCTATCCAGTGATGACGCCGGATATGCGCAGCCCGCTGCGGGCTCTCCAGGCGGGAGAACCCGCATGCGTGACAGCGGCCCGTGTTTGTCGCTGGCGGCATATGGCCATACACACCAGGGCGACGAAGGTCTCACGCCCTTGTGGACATCGATGACATGCTTCTGTTGCATTGATCCCTAACCCCTGCCCAGCATCCGCGGCAGCAGTCGTGCAAACTGCCTGAGTCCGGACAAGCGGCGCAGCATGCCGCTGCCATATAAGGCCGTAAGGATGCCTTTGAGACCCTGGTAACCCCGTGCATCATAGGGCATCCAGAATGGCTGGCGCTTGATCAATTTCAGCCAATCATTGACGATGACTTGCGGTGTGGTCACCGCCTCGAAGGCGAAGCGCCCGTGACCGCGGCCGTTGCCGGAATCCCGGTGCCCGCCCCAAGGCGTTTCGGTGAGGCCGTGAGAGAGCAGATGATCGTTGATGGTCACGGCGCCGGCGCGTATTTGTCCGGCAAGTCGCGCGGCGCGGCGCAGGTCCTGCGACCAGACGGAGGCGCTGAGCCCATAGACTGAGTCATTGGCGAGCCGCACGGCCTCCATGTCGCTTGCGAACGGCATCACACCGATCACCGGGCCGAAGGTTTCCTCCCGCATCACCACCATGCTGTGGTCCACCTGGGTGAGCACCGTAGGCGGGATGAAACGCGGATTGCCGCCGGCCGGCGGTTTTGCCTGTGCAAACACCGCGGCGCCATGCCGCAGCGCATCGTGCAGGTGCTGCTTGATGGTCGCCACCTGCCGCTCGGTGCAGATGGCGCCCACATCCACGCTGAAGTCCGCGTCAGGTCCCACCCGCAGTGCCGCCACTTTCTGCCGCAGCAATGCCATGAATGGCGTGTATATGTCCTGGTGTACGTATAGCCGCTCGACGCCGGCGCAGGATTGGCCGGCATTGGACAGGCCCGCCCACACGGCGCCGCCGGCGGCGCGCTCCAGGTCTGCGTCAGCACACACGATCATGGCATCCTTGCCGCCCAGCTCCAGTGATAGCGGGGTGAGGGTGTTCGCGGCCTTCTCCATGAGCTGCTTGCCGACGCGCACTGAACCTGTGAAGAACAGCTTGTCCACGCCGCCGTGCTCCAGGAACAGGTCACCGCATAATGGGCCGTCAATGTTGACGTGGTGGAACACATCCGCCGGTAATCGTGCCTGCTGCAGCAATTGCGTGATTTTGACGCCCACCGGCAGGGTTTCCGGCGCGGTCTTGAATATCACTGCATTTCCAGCCAGCAGGGCCGGCACGATCTCGTGCATGGGGATACCGAGGGGGTAGTTCCACGGGGAGATGATGCCCACCACCCCCCAGGGCAGACGCCGCAGGGTGCTGTGCTTGTTGAAGAACAGCAGCGAGCCATTCTTCAGATGTTGCCCCCTCAGGAATTCCGGGGCGTGTTTCTCGTACCAGCGGCTGCTGCCGACCGCCGGCATGATCTCGGTGGCCAGCGCCTCGACACGGGTCTTGCCGACGCAATCGGCGATGGTGCGCGCCAGTTCATCAAGCTGTTCCAGCAGGAGATTCCGCAGCCGCGCGATGCAGCGTTGGCGTTCGCGGAGCGGCTGTGCCGCCCAATCCGGTTGGGCCGTACGGGCGGCGCGGATGGCGGCGCGTACCGCGTCGGCGGACTGTTGCGCATACTCCCCAATGATCGCGCCGCTGGCAGGGTTACGGACGACCACCACCGGCCCAGTTTTTTCCGGTTGCGTGTGCATGCAGGCGCCTCTTATCCGCGGGGCACCCATCATGCGGTGGCGTATGGCTGCCGGCAAGTCCCGGTGACGCGTCAGAAGATGAACTGGGTCGTCTGCAGGATCACATCGAAGGCGACAATGGCGCGTTCGCCCGCGCCACGAAAGGGATAGACGTAATGAATGTAGTAGGGTGGGAAAATGATGAGATCGCCGGCCTTGGGGTGGAGGCGGCGTGTGAGACTGATGCCGTGATGGTGTGCGACCGGATGCGGATTCAGGAATTCGATGCAGCCCTGTGGCGTGGGCTTATCGGGCGTCTCCACATAATACACGCCGCTTGCAAGGTTGCCGACGGAGGGATGCATATGCGGTGCCTGCCAGTCACCTTCCGAGAGGATGTTGGCCCAAGAGACGGTGCGCGTGCCGCTGTTCCGCAGTTTGTCATCATATGATTGCTGCAGATAACGCCCGATACCCGGCAGGATCACCTGGTCACGGAGCGTGCGGATAGCGGGTTCTTCGCGGTTCAGGAACATCATCTTCCTGGATGTCTGGTAACCACCGTAGGTGGTGGTGGTGCCGCTGAGCGCTTCGTTCTCTCGCGTATCTTCCTGGAATTGCGCCTGTAGCTGACGGATTACCGTGAAAATCTCGCGGTTTATGTGCTCCAGACCCGCATGATGACTGATCATCACGCTGATGGGGAAGTGATCCTCGAATCGGGTCTCGTGCTGGTAGCTCATGGCGATACCATGCTCACTTGGCTTTCCCGGCGAGATACAGCCAGGTCTCCACGACCGTGTCCGGGTTCAGGGATACGCTTTCTATACCCTGATCCAGCAGCCAGCGGGCCAAATCGGGGTGGTCCGAGGGGCCCTGACCGCAGATGCCGATATATTTCCTGTGCTTGCGGCAGGCCTGGATGGCCATGGACAGCAGTGTCTTCACGGCCTCATTACGTTCGTCAAAGAGATGGGCGATGACACCTGAATCCCGGTCGAGGCCCAGGGCCAGCTGGGTCATGTCGTTGGAACCGATGGAGAAACCATCGAAGTACTCCAGGAATCTCTCCGCCAGCAGGGCGTTGGAAGGCAACTCACACATCATGATGATTTTGAGGCCGTGTTCGCCGCGTTTCAGCCCGTAGTCCGCCAGTATCTCGGTCACCTGTTTCGCTTCGTCCAGGGTACGCACGAACGGGATCATGACCTGCACGTTATCGAGACCCATATCCTCGCGCACCTTGCGGAGCGCCCGACAGTCCAGCTCGAAGCAGTCGCGGAAACT
The DNA here is from genome assembly GCA_028871235.1 of Gammaproteobacteria bacterium. Taxonomy (GTDB): domain Bacteria; phylum Pseudomonadota; class Gammaproteobacteria; order Natronospirales; family REEB76; genus REEB76. The sequence continues at coordinate 5,857 of JAGWNO010000003.1, read as the reverse complement.
GGCGGCAATGTAGCGCGCGGCGCCGCGGAAACCCAGCATGGGATTTTCCTCATGCGGCTCATACTGGCGTCCGCCGATAAGGTTGGCGTATTCGTTGGACTTGAAGTCGGAAGTGCGCACGATCACCGCCTGTGGCGCGAATGCCGCGGCGATGGTGGCGATACCTTCCGCCAGCCGGTCCACGTAGAAACTCACCGGGTCCCGGTAACCGGCCGTACGCTCACGGATGGCCTGTTTCACGTCGGCGGGTTGCTGCTCGAAATTGAGCAGCGCCTTGGGGTGCACGCCGATCATGCGGTTGATGATGAACTCCAGGCGCGCCAGGCCCACCCCCTTGTTGGGGATGCCGGCGAAATCGAAGGCCCGATCCGGGTTGCCCACGTTCATCATGATATTTAGCGGCGCCTCCGGCATGTTGCGCATGCTGATCTCGCGGCGCTCGAATTCCAGTTTGCCCGCGTAGATGAAACCGGTATCGCCCTCGGCGCAGGATACGGTCACCGGCTGGCCGTCCTTGATGATCCCGGTGGCGTTGCCGCAGCCCACCACCGCCGGGATGCCCAGTTCCCGGGCGATGATGGCCGCATGACAGGTACGTCCGCCGCGGTTGGTGACGATGGCGGCAGCGCGTTTCATGATGGGTTCCCAGTCGGGATCCGTCATATCGGTGACCAGCACCTCGCCCGGCAGTATGCGGCTCATCTCGCTGGTGCTGTGTATGATTCGGGCGGTGCCGGCGCCGATCTTCTGGCCGATGCTGCGGCCCTCCACCAGCACCTGGCCGCGTTGTTCAAGGCTGTAACGTTCGATGCTCTGGCTTGCGCGGCTCTTCACGGTCTCCGGCCGTGCCTGCAATATATAAAGTTTACCGTCGCCGCCATCCTTGGCCCATTCGATATCCATGGGGCGTGTGTAGTGTTTTTCTATGATGAGTGCTTGCTTGGCCAGAGCAATGACATCATCATCGCTTATGCAGAAGCGCATGCGCGCTTCCGCATGCACCTCCACGGTCTTCACCGGTTTTCCATGATCATCACTGTCTCCGTAAATCATCATGATGGCCTTGCTGCCGATATTGCGGCGCACGATGGGCAACTTGCCGGTTTCGAGTGCCGGCTTGTACACGTAAAATTCGTCCGGATTGACCGCGCCCTGGACCACCGTCTCACCGAGACCGTATGATGCGGTGATGAATACCACCTTGTCGAAACCGGATTCGGTATCCAGCGTGAATATGACGCCGCTGGTGCCGAGATCACTGCGCACCATGCGCTGGATGCCGGCGGACAGCGCCACCTGCGCATGGTCGAAACCATGATGCACCCGGTAGGTGATGGCTCGGTCGTTGTACAGTGAAGCGAATACCTCCTTCACGGCATGCAGCACCTGATCAATACCGCGCACATTGAGGACGGTTTCCTGCTGACCGGCAAACGAGGCATCCGGCAGGTCCTCAGCGGTGGCGGAGGAACGAACCGCCACGGATATTTCCTTGCCGGATTGCTCCACCAAGCTGGCATAAGCCGCGCGCAGGGTTTGCTCCAGCGCGGCGGGAAAGGGCTGCGCCATGATCCGTTTGCGGATGCGCGCACCGGTGTCGGCCAGCGCCACCACATCGTCCACGTTGAGTTTGGCGAGTGCCTTGATGATGTATGTCGTCAGGCCGTCATGGGCCAGTAACTCGCGATAGGCACCGGCGGTAGTGGCGAATCCACCCGGTACAGACACTCCCAGACTGCTCAGATGGCTGATCATCTCGCCCAGGGAGGCGTTCTTGCCGCCCACCTTGTCCACATCGCGCATGCCAAGATGCTCGAAGCCGATCACATAGCGTTGGTCCATGTCTGTCCCCGTACCTGAATGGAGCTCTTTGGGAGGTTATACTGCATCCGCCGTGAACAAACGGAACCTCACTCCCGATGGCCTGACCATGGAAAAACAACGCACGGTATTCTTCGTTTCGGACCGCACCGGTATCACGGCAGAAGCCCTGGGACGGAGTCTCATGAGTCAGTTCGACGGTGCCGGGTTCCGGCAGGTCACTTTGCCATTTATCGCCAGTGTTGACAAGGCGAACGAGGCGGTAGTGCGTATCAACGCCACCGCCCTGGAGGACAGCGCCCGCCCGATCGTGTTCAGCACGGTGGTGGATGATGCCACGCGTGCGGTAATCCGCAGGAGCACGGGACTGTACCTGGATTTCTTCGATGCTTTCATCGGGCCGCTGGAACGCGAGCTCCACATGAAATCCTCCCACACCGCCGGGCGTGCGCATGCATCTGCCAGCGATGCGGCCTATATCAATCGCATAGAAGCGGTGAACTTCGCACTCGCAAACGATGACGGTATCACCACCAAGCATTATCCCAGGGCTGATGTGGTATTAGTGGGCGTGTCGCGCTCCGGCAAGACGCCCACCTGCCTGTACTTGGCCCTGCAATTCGGTATCTTCGCGGCAAATTATCCGCTCACCGAGGATGATCTGCAGCGCGGCCGTCTGCCGCAGACGCTGTTGCCGTTCCGGGAAAAACTCTATGGTCTCACCATCGAACCCTCGCGCTTGCAGCAGATTCGCCACCAGCGCCGGCCCGACAGCCGTTATGCCTCATCTGACCAGGTACGTTACGAGGTGGAGCGCGCCGAAGACATCTTCAAGGCAGCGGGGGTGCCGCACATGAACACCACGCACCCATCAATTGAGGAGATTGCCTCCACCATCCTGCACCAGACCGGCATCAAACGCCGCTTCTGATTCAGATGATGCTCGTCGGCGTGCTGATGCCGAAATTTTCAAGGCGCGCGAGGGTGTATGCCATGCGTGCCAGCGGCGCCAGAACGCTGGCGGGTGTTTGCTGCTGGCGTGACTGGTCGGTCTCATATTGTTCCAGGTAGATGCGCAGTGTGGCGCCACGTGTGCCGGTACCCGAGAGACGATAGACGATTCGGCCGCCGTTCTCAGTGAATACCCGCAAACCCTGATTGCGGCTGATGCTGCCGTCCACCGGGTCGCGATAGGTAAAGCTGTCTGCCGTACGCACGGTCAATCCGCCGGTTTGTTTGCCCGCCAGCGTGTTGATGGAATTGGCCAGGCGGCTCATCAGTTGCTCAGACAGTTCCGTGTCCGCTATGAAAAAGTCATGGCGCTGAAAGAAATCCCTGCCATATTCCCGCCAGTGCTGCAGCAGTATCTCATCGACGGTTTCACCACGGACGGCGATGAGATTCAGCCAGAAGAGCACCGCCCACAGGCCATCTTTCTCCCGCGCATGATTGCTGCTGGTGCCAAAACTCTCTTCGCCGCAGAGGCTGATCATGCCGGCGTCCAGGAGATTGCAGAAGAAACGCCAGCCGCTGGGTGTCTCGTAGCAGGGCACACCGAGCTTGCCTGCCACCCGGTCCACTGCCTGGCTGGTAGGCATGGAACGCGCCACGCCGGTCAATCCATCCCTATAACCCGGAACGTGCCGTGCACTGGCAGCCAGCACTGCGAGACTGTCGCCAGGGGAGACCATGTGACCACGACCCAGGATCATATTGCGGTCGCCATCACCGTCAGAGGCGCCGCCGAAATCCGGGCTGTCGGCGCCCATGAACAGCCGTACGAATCCAGCCGCGTCATGGGGATTTGGATCAGGATGCTGACCGGCGAAATCCTGCCGGGGTATGCCATGCAGCACGGTTCCAGGCGGCGCGCCCAGGCGGTGTTCGAGTATCTCTTCGGCATAAGGACCGGTTACGGCATGCAGTGCATCGAAACGCATGCGGAATTTCCCATTTGCAACAAGTGTCCGGATGCGTTCGAAATCGAACAGCCGTTCCAGTGTGTCCGCGTAATGGGCGACAGGATCGACGATATCAATGGACATAGCGGCCAGGGCCTGCCGGCCTGGTGCATCGATATCGATGCCGGCTGCCGTATCCAGTATCAGATAGCGGTCGATATTGAGGCTGCGCTGATAAATGGCGTTGGTCAGCGTTTCTGACGCCTGGCCGCCGTTGGCGATGTTGAACTTGATGCCGAAATCACCTTCCGGGCCGCCGGGGTTGTGGCTGGCAGTAAGGATGAAACCACCTGCGGCAGCCACATGGGGGATCATTAATGATGCAGCGGGTGTGGATAGCAGGCCACCGCGACCCACGACAACGCGTTTGACGCCGTTCGCGGCCGCCATGCGCAACAGGATGGCGATGGCTTCACGATTGTAGAAGCGGCCGTCACCACCGATGACCAGTGCCGCATTACTGAGCGCAGGACAGGTATCGAAAATGGACTGGATGAAGTTCTCGAGATAATGCGGCTGTCGGAATACCGCAACGGGCTTGCGCAATCCCGCGGTCCCCGGTTTCTGATCGTTGAACGGGCGGGTAATGGTGGTGAGAACCTTCATCATGCCTTCGGGTGGGGCGGTTTGCCAAGTCTGGGTGCTGACCTGCGTATGATATAGTGCCGGCATGTTCATCGAAACCGCTGCTCAAGGTGTGCGCATGGTGCGACCCCGCAGTTTTGCGGCGCTCATGACACTCTATGCCGACAATCACAGCCGCTTGCGCCAGTTGCTGGGTGAACTGCTGCGCCTGCCGCCGGTGCTGGTTTCCGTCAGCGCTACGGATCTCAGCCTTTTTCTGACGCTGGAGGAGCGGTGCCGCTACACCACTTCGCTGCGCATGACCTACCGTTTCGATGCGGACGGATGCAGTTCGGTATATCCGGACCTGTTATTGCGTATCTATCATGACGCACGTCTGGTGGAAGCGGCCAGTTGCAGCCAGCAGCCGCCGCGACATGCGGCCGTCAAGGGCGTGCTGTTGCCGGCGGCGTACGAGCTGGAGCGCCGCTGGACGCTCAATATTTTCCTCAATAAGTGGTTAGCATATTGTCTGGACAACCGTCACGTGTTTGCATAGGCATGCTGGGCAAGATCCTGTAGTTTCTGCGGATTATTGCTACCGATAGGCGGCTCTCCGGCTGCATCGCAGCCTGCGCGGGCCATGCTCTTCAATCATAAATAGTGTACCGCTGCCCGCTTGGCGGTCATATGCCCATTGCCTAGGGTTTGCCGTATATTAAAGGGGCAAGCGCATGTGAATTGAGTTTTGAGCGACGCACATAAGCCCGGCGGGGCCTGCAGTCGCTCATGTGGGAACCGAGGGTGTAATCAATGGCGGCGTTTTTCAGAAAAGTTCTTGCTGGCAGGGATACATCTGCCGAGACGGATGAAATGGAGTTGTCGCCCGAAGATAATAAAAAACTCGTGGAGCTCTTCGAGAACCGCAACCTGTTCAAACGGGAGCTGGAACAGGTGCGGGCCGAGCGCGATGTGCTCAGGACCGACTTGGAAGACCTGCGAGCCCGTCATGAAGAGTTGCACCGCCAACTTACCAGCATCGAACAGATGCTTGCGGATCCTGAAAAAGGCCAGAACGCCATCGTTTATTACCAATTGCGTGCCGTATGGGACACCTGCCGCCAGCAGCTTCGCCTGCTGTCCGAAGAACTCAGCGGTCGCTATGTGAATGCCGAACGCGCCGCCTTTGAGGAAAATTTCGAGCGCGACAGAAACCGGCGTCTTGATGACTTGACGAAGCAGGTCGACAAGATAGAGCACGACTGGCGCAACCTGCGTAACACGCTTGGCGAGCTGCAGCAGGGGCTGGACAGGCTGCAGGGATTCTGGCAGCGGCGCAAACGCAAGCACACGCAATACGAGATCAACAGGCTGAACGCGCAGTTCAAACCCGTTGAGACCGCGAAGCTACAGCTGCTGGCCGAGATGGATGCGTTGCGCAATCTGAAGCCGCCAGCTTGGCCTGGCGTTAACACCAATTCCAGGCGCGCGGTGAATCTGACACTGCTGGC
>JAGWNO010000125.1 GCA_028871235.1 Gammaproteobacteria bacterium | reverse complement strand
TGCCCCTGCCCCACATCACCGAATTCCCCCACCAAGGTGATGAGGCTGGCGATGCCGGTAAGCACCAGCAATACCATCAGTGTACTGACGATCACCTGCCTGGCTATATAACGGTCGATGACACTCATGGGCGCGCCTTGGCGGAGAACCACAGACCGCGCAATCCATACTGCTGATACAGCATGATGAATGTCATCGCCAGGAACAGGAGGTACACCCACCAGATGCCGAGACTGGAGGGAATGACGCCATTCTGCAGCCAGATACGCGCGATGCCGATCAAGTTCGAGTAGATGACGTAAGCGAGGATAGCTGCAAACAGCTTGCCGTAGCGCCCCTGCCGTGGCGATATGCGCGCCAGCGGCACCGCAAGCAAGGTGAGCAGCAGAGCCGTAATGGGCACCGACAACCGCCATTGCAGTTCCGAAACCGCCGCGGGATCATGCGCCCTGAGCAACGCTCGCGTGGACATGGTGGCATAACCCTGTTCACCCAGATCCGGCGGTGATGGCGAGATGCGGATGCCGTGTTCGGCGAATTGCACGATGCGGAAATCCGCCTGACCGGGCGTGCCTTCGTAGCGGTAACCGTCCTTCAGCACCAGCATGCCGGCGCCGTCCTCGCCATGTACCTCGCGGACACCAGTGGCGGCGGTTATCACCGACAACCGGCCCCTGTCCGTGCCCTCCATGAACACGTCCTGCAGTTCACGGGCATCATGGCTGACGCTCGCGGCATACAGCACACCGCGTCCGTCCTGGTCCACCTTGAAGCGTCCAGATTCAAAATTGCCAACCTGGGCATTGTGCTGTCCGGTGCTGCGGATGAAGTTGCTGGTCTGGACCGCCCAAGGCGCCACCTGCAGCGACAGCACCGCCAGGATGATGGACAGCACCGCCGCCAGCAGCAGCAGCGGCCGGTAGATCTGGATGGGGCCGATACCGCAAGCCATGAGGGTGGTCATCTCGCTGTCGCGATACAGCCGTCCGAGTGCCAGCATCACCGCCAGGAACAGTGCCACCGGGATCACCACGATGAGATAATTAACGGAGGCAAGCCCCAGCAGCGTGAAGACTGTCTGCCGCGGCAGCTTGCCGGCGGCGGCATCGCCCAACAGCAGCGCGAAGCGGTTGCTCATGAGTATCAGCATGAGCACCCCCGTCACCGCCGCCCAGGTGAGCGCGGTTTCACGGGCAAGATAGCGGTCGACGATACGCGTCACTTGCATTCCCGGGTCAGTTTCGGCATCGGTGCGCGGATAGGTTAAACTAGCCGCCGTTTTTCCGTCCGCACGGACCGGAAAGCTGCACCGGCGCCAATCATACGCCAGCAAGCCCATAATCCAGACTGCTCCCAGCGGAGGAACCATGCAATTTTCGGTAAAGACGGGGGAACCCAGCAGCCTGCATTGCACATGCTTGGTGGCGGGTGTGTTCGAAGGCGGCAAACTCACACCGGTCGCGCAAATCCTGGACAAGGCAAGTCACGGTTATATCGGCAAGGTCTTCAAGAGCGGCGCGCTGGAAGGCCGCAACGGCCAGACCCTGCTGCTGTTCCAGGTACCGGGCATCGCCGCCGAGCGACTGCTGCTCGTGGGCCTCGGCGCCGAGAAGGATTCCACGCTGCGCGCCTACCGCAAGGCGGTGCACAAAGCCACGCGCGCCCTCAATGACAGCGGCGTCAAGGAAGCGGTCTTTGCCCTGCCGCTGCTGGCGATACCCGGCACCGACGCCTATCAGCGCAGCCGGCATGCCGTGGAAGCCGCCGAAGATGCGGTCTACCGTTTTGACCAGTGCAAAAGCAAGCTGGATCATCGCAAAGCGTCGCTGCAGAAGCTCACGCTGCTGGTGAACCGCGAGGACCTGCGCGCCGCGGAACGCGGCGTGCATGACGGCGCCGCCATCGCCGCAGGCGTCGCACTGGCCAAGACCCTCGGCAACCTGCCGCCCAATATCTGCACGCCCGGCTATCTCGCCAGCGAGGCCCGCAAGCTCGCCAAGGGCGGCAAGCTCAAGGTGACGGTACTGGAAGAAGCGCAGATGAAGAAACTCGGCATGGGCGCGTTGCTGGCAGTCACACGCGGCAGCCGCCAACCGCCCAAGCTCATCATCATGGAATACCATGGCGCAGCCAAGGACAAGAAACCGTTCGTGCTGGTTGGCAAGGGCATCACCTTCGACTCCGGCGGCATCTCCATCAAACCCGCTGCTGCCATGGACGAAATGAAGTTCGACATGTGCGGCGCTGCCAGCGTGTTTGGCACCATGAAGGCGATCACGGAGATCAATCCCAGGATCAACTTCACCGGCGTGGTACCGAGTTGCGAGAACCTGCCGGACGGCAACGCCAGCAAACCTGCGGATATCATCACTACCATGTCCGGACAGACGGTGGAGATCCTCAACACCGACGCGGAAGGCCGCCTGATCCTGTGCGATGCGCTCAGCTACGCCGAGCGTTTTAAACCCGCCGCCATCGTGGACATCGCCACACTCACCGGTGCCTGCGTGGTCGCCCTCGGCAACGTGGTGAGCGGACTCCTGGGCAACGATGACAGCCTGGTGAAGGAACTGTTGCAGGCCGGCGAACAGGCCGACGACCGCGCCTGGCAATTACCCCTATATGAGGACTACCAGGACGGCTTGAAGAGCAACTTTGCGGATTTCGCCAACGTGGGCGGCCGCGAGGGTGGCGCCATCACCGCGGCGTGTTTCCTGGCACGCTTCACCAAGAACATGCGTTGGGCGCATCTTGATATCGCCGGTACCGCCTGGAAGAGCGGTGGCGAGAAGGGCGCCACCGGCCGGCCTGTGCCCTTGCTGGTGCAATACCTGTTGGACCGGGCGTAGTTTCAGTTACAAGCTCATTGTCCCGCCTCCCCCTCCGGGGGGAGGGAGAGACCGAGGCGGCTCGTGACCCAAATCGATTTCTATGTCCTCCCCGATGCCGTCCCGCGCGGTCGCGAGCTGTTCACCTGCAAGCTGGCGGAAAAGGCTTTCGGCCTCGGCCACCGGGTCTTCATCCAGAGCGCCTCGGAAAACGAGGCGCGTGAACTGGATGTGCTCATGTGGACCTTCCGCGACCGCAGCTTTCTGCCTCACTGCCTTTCCGGCGAGGACCCTCAGGCGCCGGTGCACATCGGCTGCAGCCAGGAACCGGTCGGCGAGTTCCACCTGCTCATCAATCTGTCCGCCGAGGTCCCGCGCTTCTTCAGTCGTTTCGAACGGGTGGCCGAGGTGGTGAACGCGGATGCCACGCTGCGCGAGCGCGGCCGGGAGCGCTTCCGCTTCTATAAGGATCGGGGCTATCCTCTGGAGACCCACAAGCTGTGACAGACACCATGCCGACCGTCCATAAAACCCCGATCGCAGCCACAACTGATATCCCCGTGCTGCGGGACATGGTGATACCCGGTGATGGCCGGCCCATGGCCCCCGCCATCGCCTCCCCCGTCCCGCCAGCCACCGCCGGCATCGCCGAGGGTATCCTCGCTGACATGCTCACCGAACGCATCGCCGCCCTCACCGACCGGCTGCTGCGCGACGCCTCGGTGGATATCCACGCCACCCTGGTCAACAAGGTATGGGAACGGCTGCGTGACGAGATCCCCGCCCTGGTCCAGGCCGCACTCCGGGAAAACGGCCACGGCCGCTGACGCGGGGCCCACACGGCCTCGCTGCTATAATTGCGCGCTCCGCCGCAGGCCGTGAAAGGCGCATGCCCCGAACATGAGCATGGAAAAGACCTACGACCCCCTGGGCATCGAGCGCCGCTGGTACGCCACCTGGGAAGAGCGCGGCTGGTTCAAGCCGGGCATCAAGGGCGATCCCTATTGCATCCTCCTGCCGCCGCCCAATGTCACCGGCACGCTGCACATGGGCCACGCTTTCCAGCAGACCCTCATGGATGCGCTCATCCGCTACCACCGCATGCGGGGCGAGCGCGTGTTGTGGCAAGGCGGCACCGACCATGCCGGTATCGCCACCCAGAAGATCATCGAGAACCAGCTGGCGGCCGAGGGCAAGACCCGTCACGACCTGGGCCGTGAGAAATTCGTGGAACGCGTATGGAGCTGGAAGGAGGAATCGGGCTCCACCATCACCCGCCAGATGCGCCGGCTCGGTGCCTCCATCGACTGGTCGCGGGAGCGCTTCACCCTGGATGAGGGATTGTCGGCCGCGGTACGCAAAGTCTTCATCGAATGGTACCGCGCCGGCTTGCTGTACCGCGGCAAGCGCTTGGTGCACTGGGACCCGGTGCTGCAAACCGCGGTCTCCGATCTGGAAGTCAACAACGAGGAACGCGACGGTCATCTGTGGTTCATCCGCTATCCCGCTGCCGATGGCGGCGAGGGCGTGGTGGTGGCCACCACCCGCCCGGAAACCCTGCTGGGCGACGCGGCGGTGGCGGTGCATCCGGACGATGATCGCTACAGGAAATATATCGGCAAGAAACTCAAACTACCTTTGACAGGCCGCGAGATCCCCATCATCGCCGATGAATCCGTGGACAGGGAATTCGGCACCGGTGCGGTGAAAATAACGCCGGCCCATGATTTCAACGATGAAAAGACCGCGGGTAGGCATAACTTGCCCTACTTCAGCATCTTTACACTAGGCGCCAAGGTTATAGGGCAGCCTGGTGGAGACACGACGTGGGCACAAAAGGAACATGATTACGGTGCAGCATTAGAAACTGGCGGCACTTTGATCAAGCGCCCTTACTCTCCGTTCAGCTTCAAAGACATTCCATATTCATATCGCGGCCTTGATCGTCTCGCCGCACGCAAGCAAATTGTCGTCGATCTTGAAACTCAAGGATTACTGGTCGAGACAAAAAAACACAAGGTCACGCTGCCCATCAGCCAGCGATCGGATGCCGTCATCGAGCCCATGCTCACGGATCAGTGGTTCCTTGATCTGACCCGTGACACCTTACCCGACGGACGACCCGGTGGTCGCAAAGCCATCACCGAGCCGGCGCTTGAGGCAGTACGCTCCGGCGCCATCAAATTCGTGCCGGAGAACTGGAGCACCACCTACACGCAGTGGCTGGAAAACATCCAGGACTGGTGCGTGAGCCGTCAGCTCTGGTGGGGCCACCGCATCCCCGCCTGGTACGACACGGCAGGTAATATTTTCGTGGGTGAAGACGAAGCGGATGCCGTTAAACACGGCGACAAAAAGCCAGTCGGCAAACTGCAGCAAGACGAGGACGTGCTGGACACCTGGTTCAGCTCGGCACTGTGGCCGTTTTCCACCCTGGGCTGGCCGTCTGACCGGCCGGTGAAAAACAAGCGCGGGGACATCGTTTCCGAGTGGCGGCGCGATCAAATCTTCCTGCCCTCCTCGGTGCTGGTCACGGGCTTCGACATCATCTTCTTCTGGGTGGCGCGCATGGTGATGGCAACAAAATACTTCACCGGGTGCGTGCCATTCCGCGAGGTGTACATCAACGCCATCGTGCGCGACGCCGAAGGCCAGAAGATGTCCAAATCCAAGGGCAACACCATTGATCCCCTGGACCTGATGGACGGCATTGATCTGGACGCACTGGTGAAGAAATCCACCGCGTCGCTGCTGATTCCGAAGGACCGGGAAAAGGTCGGGAAGCGCATCCGTCGCGACTATCCGGACGGCATCCCGGCGGTGGGCGCCGATGCGCTGCGTTTCACCTTCGCGGCCCTCGCCGGCTACAGCCGTACCATCAACTTCGACCTGAAACGCTGCGAGGGCTACCGCAACTTCTGCACC
>JAGWNO010000124.1 GCA_028871235.1 Gammaproteobacteria bacterium | reverse complement strand
ACCACCGTGTGGCTGCTCCACAGGTGATTGCGGATGTCCTCGCGCGATACGATGTTGCCGGCGCGCTCCAGCAGCAACGTCAGCAACTTGGCGACCTGCGGGCGCAGCAGCGCGGTCTTGCCGCCGTCGTGCAACTCGCCGCTGCCGGGCTCAAAGACGAATTCGCCGAAGGCGAATTTGCTGCGGGCGGTGTCCGGAACTGTGTTCATGACGGTGGCAGCCATTATCCTACCCGTTTTGCTACCCCAACCGGTTCGCACTCTTTATAGCTCTCGTCAGCCATTTGCGGCTATGCATCTGGGATAATTCAGAAATGAATAATAAAAATCGCCGCACCGCCGGTGCCCGCCTGCCGGCGCAGCGTAGGATGGAAGCCACGGCTGCGGCGACGGCTTGAGCCGCAGCCAAGCAGATTGGGCAGGAAACCTGGGCCATGAAATCCACTAGCTACACACTGCGGATCGGGACTCTGACACGCGAACTGCCGCTGTTCGAGGTCAAGCCCGGCTTGTCGATCGCGGTGCTCAACATCCTGGGCGACGTCGAGTTGGCGCAGGCCGCGGCCACCGAACTGGCACCGCGGCTCGCGGCACACAGACCGCAGGTACTGGTCACGCCCGAAGCCAAGAGCATTCCGCTGGCTTATGCGCTGGCCGCCCAACTGCGGCTGCCCTACGTGGTACTGCGCAAGACCTACAAGAGCTACATGGGCGCGGCCTTGTCCGCCACCACCACCTCGATCACCATGGGCCGCGAACAGACCTTGTACCTGGATGAAAAAGACCGGCAACTGCTCACCGGCGCACGTGCCGCGTTGATTGATGACGTGGTGAGCACCGGCTCGACGCTGGTGGCCATGCATGAAGTCGTGGAACGCGCCGGCGGTCAAGTGGCCTGCGAAGCCGCCATCTGCACCGAAGGAGATCAGGCGTCCTGGAAACACGTGATTGCGCTCGCGCATCTGCCGCTGTTCAAGGCCGAGCAGAACTGATTCACTGTAACATTCCCGGTAACCTCGCCGTGACTTCTAATCTCACTTTCATTCTCGACTTCGACAGCACGCTCATCCGCCTGGAAATGATGCAGGTGATGGCCGAAGTCGCCATACCGGAACCCGCGGCCCGCGCCGCGGTGCAGTCGAAACTGCGCGAGCTGATCGACGCTGCCATGACGGGGCGCATGGATTACCGCGAATCGTTGCGTGCGCGGCTCGCGCTGCTGCGCCTGCCGCGCGCCAGGATGCCCGAAGTAACGGCGCGGCTCCGGCAGGAAATCACGCCCTCGTTCCTGCGTAACCGCGAATTTCTCGCGAGCCATGCGGACAACATCCATGTGCTCACCGGCGGTTTCCGCGAAATGGTGGAGCCGGTCATCCGCGAACTGGGGCTGCGCGCCGACCGGTTGCACGCCAACACGCTCAGCTTCGACGCCGAAGGACTCAGCGACGGCTGTGACTGGAACAATCCGCTGTCCACGGAAGGCGGCAAAATCACCGTGGTGCGCGCGCTGGGCCTCAAAGCCAAAGTGGTAGTGGTCGGCGACGGCTGGAGCGACTACAAAATCCGCGCAGCCGGTGCCGCCACGCGCTTCTATGCCTTCACCGAAAACATCGCGCGCCCCGAGGTCATCGCCAAGGCCGACCACGTGGCGCCGAATTTCGACGAGGTGCTCTACGATCTCGGGCTGCGGGCCGCGGTTTCCTATCCCAAGAATCGCCTGAAGGTGCTGCTGCTCGAAAACATCCATGCAGACGCGGTGGCCGCATTCACCCGGGAAGGCTACGCGGTGGAAACCCTCGCCGGCAGTCTGGACGAGGCGGCGCTGGGCGAACGGCTGGCTGACGTGTCCATCCTCGGCATCCGCTCCAAGACCCAGTTGACCGAGCGCGCCCTGGCCGGCGCCAAACGCCTGCTCGCGGTGGGCGCCTTCTGCATCGGCACCAACCAGATTGACCTGCACGCCTGCGAACGCAAAGGCGTGGCCGCGTTCAACGCGCCCTTCAGCAACACCCGTTCGGTGGTGGAGCTGACGCTCGCGGAAATCATCTTCCTGCTGCGCGGCATGCCGGAGAAAATCCGCCTCATGGACCGCGGCGTGTGGGACAAGTCCGCCAAAGGCGCGCACGAGGTGCGCGGCAAGCGTCTCGGCATCATCGGCTACGGCAACATCGGCATGCAGCTCTCGGTGCTGGCCGAAGCTCTGGGCATGGAAGTGTGTTTCTACGACGTGGCCGAAAAGCTGGCGCTCGGCAACGCAGTGAAATGCGCCACGCTCGACGAACTGCTGGAAACTTCCGATGCCATCACCGTGCACGTGGACGGCCGGCCGGAAAACACCCGGCTCATCGGCGTGCGCGAGTTCGCGCGCATGCGGCCCGGCGCGATTTTTCTCAACCTCAGCCGCGGCCACGTCGTGGACCTGGAGGCGCTGCGCGTGCAGCTCGAGTCCGGGCGCCTGCGCGGCGCGGCCATCGACGTATTCCCCGAGGAGCCGCGCGCCAACGGCGAGCGCTTTGAACATCCGTTGCGCAAGTTGGCCAACGCCTTGCTCACACCGCACATCGGCGGCAGCACGCTCGAAGCCCAGCAGGACATCGGCCGCTACGTCAGCAAGCGCATCATGGATTTCGTCAACACCGGCAACACCGAAGGCAGCGTGAATTTCCCGCCGCTGCGCCTGCCACCGCAGGCCGAAGCCCATCGTCTGATTCACCTGCACGAAAACACGCCCGGCATCCTGGCGCAGATCAACCAGGCGCTCGCCCGCCACGGCGCCAACATCCTCGGCCAGTACCTCAAGACCCAAGAACGCCTGGGTTACGTGATCACCGATATCAACCGCAATTATTCCGAAACGCTGCTAGATGAAATTCGCCGCATCCCCCACACGCTGCGGTTCCGCGTGCTGTATTAGATTTCGCGGTCAGGAGCCGCTCTTACGGCAAAGACTATGTAGGGTGCGCTTGCGCATCCTTGGAAGCGCACCTCCTTCGACGAATTCAGGTCAGGCATGCGGGGCGGCGCAAGCTGGTGTAGATTGGCTCCGCCAGGGACGTTCTAAGCCGCCGCCGCGGCTACGGGGAGCAGACCAATGTCAGAGAACAACATCCAACACGATACCTCCGGCGTGCGTTTCCCGCCGCCGTTTTATTACCTTATCGGTCTGCTCATCGGATTCCTCATCCAGCGTTTCTATCCGATTTATCTCGCGAAGCCCGGGCACCGCATCATCACCGACGTGCTCGGCGGAATCTGGATTTTTCTGGGTCTACTGCTGGCGGGCTGGGCAGTGCTAGTTTTCCGCCGCGCCGGCACCAGTCCCATCCCGCACCGACCGACCACGGCGCTGGCATTGGACGGACCCTACCGTTTGACGCGCAATCCCATGTATCTGGCCATGGCGCTGATCTGTGTCGGCATTGGCCTGGCATTCAACATGCTGTGGCCGCTGGTGTCGGTGCCGGTAGTCATGGTGATCGTGGATCGGATGGTGATCGCGCGCGAGGAGCGTTATCTGGCAAACAAATTCGGCGACCCGTACCGCGACTACCTGAAGCGCGTGCGCCGCTGGATCTGAATGAGTTTCCGCATCGAAACTCCACGGCTGCTGGTGCGTCCCTGGGAAACAGCGGACCGACCGGCGTTCGAGCGTTTCGTGTCAGACACAGACATGATGCGCTACATCAACGGCGGCCGCGCCTGGGATGCTGAACGCATTGACGCGTGGTTGGCGCGCCAGGTACGCAATCTGGCGGCACACCGCTGCTGCATGGGTGCGGTGGCACTGAAACAGACCGGCGAGGTCATAGGCGTGGGGGGTATCCAGCCGCTGGAACAAGCCAAGGTCTTTGAAATCGGCTGGTGGACATGGAAGGACCACTGGAACCGCGGATTCGCCACGGAAATGGCACTGGGATTCGTCAGATACGCTTTTGCCATTTTGAAACTGCCGTGCGTGGTCGCCGAGGTTGATCCGCCCAACCGCGCCTCAATCCGCGTAGCGGAAAAACTCGGCATGCGCTGCGAGGGCATCCGCAATGCCCACGAGCTGGCGGAACGCAATCCCGATATTGAAGTAGTTTATTACGTGCTGGAAGCGGCCCCCAATACCCATCCCTGAACCTTTCGCATCGGTATGCCAGCCGCGGGATCTGAGACACGCAAAATACAGCAAGCAACGCGGTAAGCGGTGGTCGGTTCGAATTGTCAAAGATCGCTTTTCGCTATAGGCTCTGTGCGCCGATTATCCAGGATGGGCCGAAAGCAGCACCTTGTCGATCAGGCCCCGGGAACTTCAGACTAATTACTTGAGCAGATCAGGGACAGATCATTCAAACAGTACAGCGGCCACACATGAACCTCGAATATCCACACCAGACTCCACGCCTTCTTTTGAATGCCGTCATATCACTTATCTTCGGCGTCGCATGGACAGTCCTTTTATTCTACGTGGCAGGATGGGAAGCCCGGTTTGTTGTGAGTAGACAAGAAATGCTGGCTTTCGTATCGAACAACACTACACTGATGTTTTTTCTATCCAGCGGCGTTGAAGCGGTGATATTTACAGTCTTCGCCACTCTCCTGATCTTGGCATTACATCCCAAAAGGCTGTTGCTGAATGCGCTGGCAGCGATTGCGCCCTTCGCCATAATCACTATCGTCAACGCTGTCACGCTAAAGTCGGAGTTCTGGGACACGAAGACCGTCATGGTGGTTTTTTATCCGCTGTTGATCACTGCACTTTTGTGTGCTGCGATTCTCTGGCTATCTTCTGTAAAGAACCGGCGCCCGCGTTAAAGCAAAGTTTTGACCGCTGTGAGGATTTCATCTTCGCTCACCAGCACCAGGTTCGCGGCGGCGGCCAGCGGGATGTAGGAGTCCATGCCGGTGATGCGCTTTTTGAGAAAGCCGCGACCAGCATGTTCTTCAATGGCGGTGAAGATTTCCTCCGATATGCCACCCGTCTGGCGGCCTTCGTCCACCACCAGCACTTTGCCGATTTCTTTGGCGTGCTTGGCGATCAGCTCGCCGTTGAGTGGTTTGAGCCAGCGCAAATCCAGCACCCGTACTTTTTTGCCGGTTTCTTTTTCGAGTTTCTTTGCCACGCGCAATGACATCGGCACGCCGTTGCCGAAGGTGACGATCAGCAAATCCTTGGCGTTGGGGTTGTAGATGCGCCCTTCTCCCAGCGTCACGGCGCGATCCGGCGCGGGGTAGTCAAACAGCCAGCCGTTATCCTTTTGCTCGTACAGATCCTTTGTCATGTACAGCGCAATGGGTTCGAGCCACAGCACCACGCGGCCGTCCACTTTCGCGAGCGCGGCACAAGTGCGCAGCATCATGGCGGCATCGTCGCCACGGGAGGCGCAAGCGATCACGACGCCGGGAATGTCGCGCAGCGCGGTGAAGCTGTTGTCGTTGTGGAAATGGCCGCCGAAACCTTTCTGGTAACCGAGCGCGGCAATGCGCACCACCATGCCGTTCCGGTATTGCGCCTTGGAGAAAAATTGCAGCGAAGCAGCCTCGCCGCGGATCTGGTCGCAGGCGTTGTGGAAATAGGCGAGGTACTGGATTTCCGGAAACGGCAGCAGCCCCATGTGCGCGGCGCCCTGGGCCATGCCGAGAATGGTCTGCTCGTCCAGCAGCGTGTTGAACACGCGCTGGCCCTTGAAGGTTTTGTACAGGCCGGAAGTGACGGTATAGACACCGCCTTTCTGCGCCACATCCTCGCCGAACACCGTCATCTCGGGATATTTCGCCATCAGGTCGAACAGCGCGCGATTGATCTGGATGGACAAGTGCCGCGG
>JAGWNO010000123.1 GCA_028871235.1 Gammaproteobacteria bacterium | reverse complement strand
CGCTAGTGGATCTCGACCTTGCGGAACCCGAGGGCACGCCCATGGCGCCCCCCCGGTTTGAAGAACAGATACAGCTCGGCCATGACGTACAGCAGCAGCAGCGGCATGACCGCCAGCGGCAGCAGCGACCACAGCCTGACCAGCAGTTGTTCCACCGCGGCCAGCGGCAGCGCCAGCGCCGCCGCCCCGTGCAGCACAGCCTTCACCGCCAGCAGAAACCCCGGCAGGTTGGCCACCGACGCCAGCATGCTGCGGATCACGTAGTAGCTGAAGAACAGGCTGAATAGCAGCGACAACACCGCGTACAGGAACAGCACGCCGTTGCCCCGGATCAGGGGCCACAGCCGCGCACGCCGGGCGGCATGCCACAGCGAGTGGTACAGGGTATGCATCAGGGCGGTGGACTGTTTGCGCAGATTGGGGATGCCGAACAGGTCCGAATACATCCAGTAGCCGTCGTAGCGCAGCAGCGGGTTCAGGTTGGTGACCACCGTCAGGGTGTTGACGGCGACGCCGCAGGCGGCCGCCGTGCGCCAGCCGGGATCGCCAGTCAGGATCCCGAACAGCAGCAGCGGGATGCAGGCGAGCGCCTGGAAATAGATGCCGCCCACGTCCACCAGCAGGCGCTGGCGGCGCCCCAGGCTCCATACCGCGGTGACGTCGGAGAACAGCACCGGGAAAATCCAGTAGAGACCGATGCCGATGCGCCGCACCCGTATGCCGAACAGCAGGGCGGCGCTGCTGTGGCCCAATTCGTGGAACACGAAAGACAGGCCCACCGCCGCGGTCACCGCCAGCAATTGCGCGGGCGTCAGCCCGCCGGCATCCGACAGCACCGTCAGGGACAGGGCGCGCCAGCCATCCCTGGCGCAGAACACCAGCAGCAGCCCGGCCAGGGATGCCAGCATCATTGTGGCGCTCAGCGGTGTGTACAGCCAGGTGAGGCAGCCGGACAGGCGGTTCGCCAGCCCGTTGGGCAGCAGCGTCCAGGCGGCCTGCAGATAACGGGAGCGGTGCCGCCCGTCGCCGGCTGCCGGGTCCGGGGCAAAACTGAAGCAGGTGCCGGCGGCGCCGTTATGCTGCTCAATGCTCAGTCCGTAGGCACCGAACAGCTGTGACAGCACCCCATGCAATTGGTGTTTTTCCAGCCGCGGGTGTTTTTCCCGCAGCAATTCAAAGATGGCGTCGGCGGAGGTCCGCTGTTTTATCCGATCGATCACCGCCGCCAGCAGCGGCGAGACGGCGTAATAGACGCCGTCCAGCTCCCTTACCAGGGAGACCGTCGAGCCCGGGGGCGCGTCTTCAGTCATAAAGTCCCATCCGTCATCCGCTGCAGAAAAAATGGGCTATTGTTCAAACCAATAGCCCGTGCGTATCAAATCAAAGCCGATACTGAAATGTTGTCAGGGTGATGACTGCTGATGCGTGAGTTAACTGGGTATGCAGTTCTGGTTTGCAAGGCAGCAGGTCTCGGGGATGATGGCCATCTCCAGACGCTCTTCCATGGCCACCAGCTCGATGCTCAGTTCGTCAGCGATCTGCTGCACCAGGTTCCTGGCGGTGTCATCAAAGTTTTTCAGGATCTCGTTCTTGTCGGACATGATATTGCTCCTCTTTGAGCCGCAGGACGCCGAAATTATTTTCAGCGCCTGGCCCGATGCTTAAATAGTGCATAGGCCGCGGGTTGTCAAACGGGAAAAATCCACACTCGAGGATTATGGTGAGTGATGAGGAATGCTGACTGACACGCGTCGACAGTTGCCGGCCGGGCAGGAATGCTATAGAAGGATTGCTTACGGGGAATTAATCCGGGGAATTCTCTTGTACCACCAACCCTCGCCAGTGATGACACCCACAACGATGCGTGATGCCATGCCGGTCACCGTCCCCACCCGCACATGCTGATTACGACCGGCGTCATGCTCGTCGCCTGGCTGCTGATGCTGGCGGCCATGGTCGCCTCGATACGCGTATTCCTGCTGCAACGGCCTGCCTACAGGCGCTGGCTGTGGGCACAGCTTGTCATCGTCACTGCCGTGGCGCTCATGGCCGCCGGCATCGGGATGTGGCTGCAGTTCCCGCTGGTCGCTGTCAAATCTGTTCCGCGTTCAATAGGCCCCATTTCGGTACTGCTGGTCTATGTGTTGCCGGCCATGCTGCTGTATCTGGCGACACTGGCGGCGTGCCTGATCCCCGCCGTGGTCCGGGGTTACTGCCGTGCCAGCCGCGAGCTGCGGGCGGCGCGGCTGCGACTGTTGCGCAACCAGCTCAACCCGCATTTCCTCTTCAACAGCCTGAATGCCATCGCGGAACTGTGTTACCGGGATCCGCATGCGGCGGACCGGACCATCACGCAACTGAGCGAGCTGCTGCGCCGCTCGCTGGCCGCCAGCCGGGTCCATGAGATCAGCCTGGAGGATGAGCTGCAGTTCCTGAGGCGCTACCTGGCCATCCAGCAGACCCTGCTGCAGGGGCGCCTGGCCATAAGCTATGAGATCGCAACGGACACCCTCACGGCCCGGGTGCCCAGCATGATTTTGCAGCCACTGGTGGAAAACGCCATAATTCACGGGCTCGCCAACAGCGGCGCCGGCCGCATCCTGATCCGGGCGGCGCGGGCAGGGGGCATGCTGCACATGGAAGTGGAGGATGACGGACGGGGGCTGGCGGAGGGCGGGCTGCACCGGGACCGCACAGGCATAGGCCTGAGCAACAGCCGCTTGCGGCTGGCTTACCTGTACGCAGGCCGGGCGAAACTGGAGCTGCGCAGCAATCCGGTCAAGGGGGTCACCGCGAGCCTGGATATCCCGTTCCACGAAGCCGATGCCTATGCTGAAGATACGCACCCTCATCGTTGATGACATGCCGCTGTCGCGTGAGCGCACGCGGCGTTATCTGGCCCACGAGGCGGATATCGAGGTCATCGGCGAGTGCGGCGACGGCCAGGCGGCGCTGGCGGCCATCGAACGCACCGAGCCGGACCTGGTGCTGCTGGACGTGCAGATGCCAGAACTCAACGGCCTGGCCATGCTCTCCAAGCTGCCGCCGCAGCGGCGCCCGGCGGTGGTGTTCATCACCGCCTTCGAGGAATTCGCGGTGGCGGCCTTCGAGATCCGCGCGCTGGATTACCTGTTGAAACCCTTCGATCAGGAGCGCCTGTCACGCGCCCTGGACAGCGTGCGCGCCTACCTCGCGACCCGGCAGCTGCCCGCGGCCGCATCGGCGACCGAGAAACCCGCGGCGGCGGACACGAGCCCCGAGCATCCGGGGCGCATCGCCATCAAATCCGGCGGCAAGACCGTGTTCGTGCAGGCCGACGCCATCGACTGGGTCGAGAGCGCCGGCAATTACCTGTGCCTGCACGCGGGCGGCGAGACCCACATCGTGCGCAAGACCATGGGCGAATTCGAGACGCAGCTGGACCCGGAAAAATTCGTGCGCATCCACCGTTCGACCCTGGTGCGCATCGAGGCCATCCGCGAGATGCAGCCGCTGTTCAACGGCGAGCGCATCGTGATTCTGCGGGACGGCACCGAACTCGCCCTGAGCCGTTCGTACCGCGACAAGGCGCTGGCGGCACTGGGAGCCCAGTAAACCCGGCGGCCGGTGATACGTCCCGTTTATACCGGCTTTCATCCTGATTTCTCTACCACCCATCACAACCCCATTGTATGTGGTTTGTTTTACATATATGACTTTACCATTCAGGACTTCACATCCTGGGTGCGAATATCCGAAGATGTTGTTGAATGCACATGCATTACATTCTCCGGACCCGTGCATCCTGTGTAACCAGCAAGCCAGTGACCTATGCAAATGATCTCCCCCGTTACCCTGCTTGACAGCGCCCGCGCCGCGCCGTTGCTACGGCTGCGGCGCGTCACCAAGCTCTACAAGCGCGGCCACGAAGTGGTGGAGGTGCTCAAGGACCTGAGCCTGGATATTCCCCGCGGGGATTTCCTCGCGCTCATGGGGCCGTCGGGCTCCGGCAAGACCACCCTCATGAACATCCTCGGCGGTCTCGACCGGCCCTCCTCCGGCGAAGTCACAGTGGACGGCCAGCGCATCCACCAGCTGGCCGACGGCGCCCTGTCGGACTGGCGCGCGCGCCACGTGGGCTTCGTGTTCCAGCTCTATCACCTGCTGCCGGCACTCAGCGCCGAGCAGAACGTGGCCCTGCCCCTGATCCTGAAACACCTGGATGGGAAACTGCGCCGGCAGCGGGCCCGGGCCGCACTCACCCTGGTGGGACTGGAAGCCCATGCCCGCTACAAGGCCGCGGAACTCTCGGGCGGCCAGCAGCAGCGGGTGGGCATCGCCCGGGCCATCGTCACCGACCCCACCATACTGCTGTGCGACGAGCCCACCGGCGACCTGGACCGCAAGTCCGGCGACGAGGTCCTGGGCCTGCTGCAACTGCTCAACAGCGAACACGGCAAGACCATCGTCATGGTGACCCACGACCCGCACGCCGCGTCCCGCGCCCGCCGCACCCTGTTCATGAACAAGGGGGTGCTGGCCCAGGAGCCGGAGACATGAGCCTCCCCCGCAATCGGCAAGGGCAGGTCTAAGCCGTGGCCCTGTTTTCGCTCATCTGGGCCGCATTGTGGCGCCGCAAGGCGCGCACCGTGTTCACCCTGCTGTCGGTGGTGGTGGCCTTCATGCTGTTCAGCCTGCTGGCGGCCATCCGCCAGGGGCTGGTGGGCCAGCTCAGAGATGTGTCCGCCTCACGGCTGAATACCGATAATAAAGTATCGCAGGGGCACAAGCTGCCCATGAGTTATTACGACAAGATAGCCCAGGTGCCGGGCGTTGCCGCAGTGAGTGCCCTGAGGCTGTTCCACGGCTATTTCCGGGAACCGGGCAACACTGTCAACGTGATCGCCGCCCAGCCGGGTCCTCTGCTGCAGGTCTTCCCGGATTTGCGCCTGACACCCGCTGAAATGCAGCGGTTCCTGGGGGACCGTCAGGGGGCCATGGCCGGCCCCGAGCTGGCCCGGCGCCTGGGCTGGAAAGTGGGGGACGACATCCCGATACAGTCGGACCTGCGGCGCACCGACGGTCAGACCGCCTGGCACTTCCATCTGGATGCCATATATAAGACTGACCTGCCGGCTTTTGATCAGCACTACTTTGTGGTGCATTACGACTATATAAATGAAGCGCTGCCAGCGGGCCAGCGGAACCGAGTGGGCCAATTCGTGGAGCGGGTGGCGGACCCCCGCCAGGCGGCGGCCATATCCGCGGCCATTGATGCCTTGTTCGCCGCCGGGCCGGTGCAGACCCTGACCCAGACCCAGCAGGCGGAAACCCTGGCCTATATCCGCCAGTTCGGCGACGTGAGCGCCATGGTGCTGGCGGTGGGCACCATCATTTTCTTCACCCTGCTGCTGATCGTGAGCAACACCCTGTACCAGTCGGTGCAGGAACGCCTCACGGAATTCGCCGTCCTGAAAGCCCTGGGCTTCAGGTCCACCCATGTGCTGCTGCTGGTATTCGGCGAAGCCCTGCTGCTGAACGTGGGGGGCGCCGCATTGGGCCTGTTCCTGGGCTATGGGATAACTCGCGCCGTGCGCCCTACCCTGGAAACCATCCTGCAGGCATTCGGGCTCACTTTTGCAGCGGTGCTGGCGGGAGTGCTCATCGCTGTCGCGTTCGGGCTGCTGGCCGCCTGTCTGCCCCTGCCCCGGGTATTGGGCGGCCGGGTGCTGGACACCCTGCGGGGGGTGTGACATGGGTGATTACCTGCGGCAGACCTGGGCGGTGGCGGTGTGGAATGTCCGCACCCTGGGCAGCCGCCTGCACGCCACCGCGGTGATCCTGGTGGGGTTCATGGCGGTGGTGCTGGTGTTCGTGTCGGTACTCTCCATCCGCGCTGGTTTCGAGGCCACCATGGCCCGCACCGGATCAGACGACGTGGCCATCGTCCGCGGCAATGTCACCGATACCCTGGACGGCAACATGGCCGCTGTCATCGCCCGGGCACCGGGCGTGGCCCAGGGACCCGATGGCCCCCTT
>JAGWNO010000122.1 GCA_028871235.1 Gammaproteobacteria bacterium | reverse complement strand
TTCATGGTGGGCAAGAAATACGAACAGGGCGGCATCGCCAAGGACGGCGCCAAGATGGTGACCGCGGTGGCCTGCGCCACGGTGCCCAAGTTCACGGTGATCATCGGCGGCAGTTTCGGTGCCGGCAATTACGCCATGTGCGGTCGCGCTTACGGCGGGCGCTTCCTGTGGATGTGGCCCAATGCGCGCATCTCGGTGATGGGCGGCGAACAGGCGGCTTCGGTGCTGGCCACGGTGAAGCGCGACGGCATCGAAGCCAAGGGCGGCAAGTGGAGCAAGCAGGAAGAGGAAACTTTCAAGGCGCCCTTGCGCGAACAATACGAGCGCCAGGGCCATCCCTACTACGCCAGCGCGCGGCTGTGGGACGACGGCATCATCGATCCGGCGGACACGCGCCGCGTGCTGGGCCTGGCGCTGGCCACCGCCGAGAATGCGCCGCCGGAACAGGGCGGCCGGTTCGGCGTCTTCAGGATGTGAATGTGCAAAATCGTTTACTCCACGGCACGTGTGGTGTGGGTGCAGGAATCATAAGTGGATTAATTGTCTGCATATGGATTTGGAGTGCGTCGGCATGGCCGTCCCTTGGCATGTCACTGTTACTGATCGGCAGTTTTGCCGTTTTTGAAGGAATCATCGGATTTCTGCTTCCAAAGCGGGCATTAATCTTCTTCGGAGCAATATTCGCGGGTGTTATTAGCATGAATGGAGTGGGGATAGATCCCATAGAGAGAGCAAAGAAAGATGAATGACACCGTGCTCATAAAAACCGATTCCTGCGGCGTGGCGACGCTGACGCTCAACCGTCCGGAAAAGCATAACGCGTTCGATAACGTCAGCATCGCCGAGCTTGCACAGAAGCCGGAACAGATGCAGGGCGGAAGGCCTCTTCCCACCATCCCCTGCGGCTTCAGCGCTTTGACCCGTCTGTGACATGGTGGTAAATGTCGGCACTCAGGATCTCTTCCCACCATCCCCTGCGGCTTCAGCGCTTTGACCTCCATACCTTCAGGAGTGTAGTATTACAGTATTACTTCATTACTTGATAATATCCGCATGCGTGATCACATCGTTACCAGCAAAATGACCAGCAAACACCAGGCGACTATCCCGGCGCCCGTCCGCAAAGCCTTGGGCCTCAAGGCAGGTGACGCGGTGGCCTTTGAGATCGAGCCGGGAAACGCAGTGCGGTTACGCAAGGCCGGCCCCCTGGACTTGGATCACCTGCGTGCCGTGGAAGGGACGCTCGCCTCAGAATGGCTGTCACGCAGCGACGAAGAGGCTTATCGTGACCTTTGAGCCGTGGGACGTGGTGGTCGTGCCGTTCCCGTTCACGGACAAGAAAACCAGCAAACGCCGTCCTGCCCTGGTGCTTTCTTCTTCGCGGTATCTCAATATCGGGCATACAGTGCTCGCCATGATTACAAGCCGTGGGAATGCGCCGTGGCCGCTGGACGTGCCCATCACGGACAGCGTCGCCGCCGGACTGGCCGCACCGTCTGTTGTGCGCATGAAACTGTTCACGCTCGATGAGCGCCTGATTATGCGCAAGGCCGGAGTGCTTTCGGCTAAAGATGCCAAATCAGTGGCCTCCACCCTGAAAAAACTTTTCTCCGGAACTCTCTAAAAATATGGCTGACAGCGTACTCTTGCAAACCGACTCCCGCGGCGTGGCGACACTCACGATCAATCGCCCCGAAAAGCACAACGCCTTCGACGACGCCATCATCGCCGAGCTGACGCAGAAGCTGATCCAGCTCAACAACGACAAAAAAGTGCGCGTCGTGATCCTCACCGGCGCGGGCAAGTCCTTCTCCGCCGGCGCGGATATAAGTTGGATGCGATCCATGGCGGGCTACAGTGAAGCCGAGAACATCGAGGATGCTCTCAAGCTCGCCGAACTCATGGACGTGCTGAACACGCTGCGTAAACCCAGCATCGCCCGGGTCAACGGTCCCGCGTTCGGCGGTGGTGTGGGCCTCGTAGCCTGCTGCGACGTCGCCATCGCATCGGAGGCCGCCCGCTTCGCCCTCACGGAAGTGCGGCTGGGTCTTGTACCCGCGGTAATTTCCCCCTATGTGATCGCCGCCATCGGCATCCGCCAAGCGCGGCGCTGTTTCCTCACGGCGGATGCCATCGGCGCACTGGAAGCGAGGCATGCCGGCCTGGTGCATGCGGTGGTGCCTCACGAGAAACTCGATGACGCCGTAGCCGACGAGGCGGAACTGTTGCTGAAAGGCAGTCCCGCAGCCCTCGCCGCCTGCAAGGAACTCATTGCCGGACAGTCGGCCGCGGGCGTTAGCGCCAGACGTGCGCTCAAGCTCAAGACCGCGCAACTCATCGCGCAGTTGCGGGTCTCCGAGGAAGGCCAGGAAGGACTCAGCGCTTTCCTGGAAAAGCGTCCGCCAAAATGGTCTAAAAATTGATCTTTTGCTCCCTGGCTGCGTTAATAATGCCTTCGGAATCCTCACGTACTGTCATGTACGCTCCGGTTCCCCGGCCATTTTTGCCTTGGCAGAAAACAAAATCTCTAATTTTTAGGGTTACCCTATAAATCTGAATCGTGTGGTGCCTCATCATGCTCAGCCACATAGGTTTCCCTGTCTCGGACTGCAAATCATGCGACTTAATTGAGGGTTTCTCATGAATCGTCCCATTCTCAATATCGCCGATGTGGAATTGCAATCAGCCGAACCCAGCAAGGCGCCCAAAGGCAAGACAGCCGGGAATTACGACATACGCTGGGGCGAGATCGCGAGCCGGATCGGCGCGCACAAACTTGGCTACAACCTCACCGTGGTGGCGCCGGGTAAACGCAACTGCCCATTCCACAATCATCATGTCGAAGAAGAAATGTTCTTCATACTTGAGGGTGAGGGTGAAATACGTATCGGGAGCCAGCGTCATGCAGTCAAACAGGGGGACATCATCGCCTGTCCGACTGGGGGTCCTGAAACCGCTCACCAGATCATCAACACCGGCACGGTCGAAATGCTCTACCTGGCGGTAAGTACGCTGGCAGCGGTGGAAATCTGCGAATACCCGGATTCTGGAAAATTCGGTGTCTATGAAGAAAACCCTCCCGGCAAGGAAGGCAAGAGATCCAGATTCCTGTCGCGTTCCGGTGAATCTCTGGATTACTGGGACGGCGAGTAGAGTAGTGTTCAACAAAATCCTGATTGCCAACCGCGGTGAAATCGCCTGTCGCGTCATGCGCACCTGCAAGCGTCTCGGCATCGCCACCGTGGCGGTATATTCCGACGCAGACCGTCACGCCCTGCACATGCAGACGGCGGACGAAGCCGTGCATATCGGCCCGGCGAAAGCCGCCGAGTCCTATCTCAACATGGACCACATCCTCACGGCCGTGAAACAGACCGGCGCGCAGGCGATTCATCCGGGCTACGGTTTCCTCTCCGAGAACAGCGAGTTCGCACGCCGCTGCAAAAAAGCCGGCATCGTGTTCATCGGGCCCTCGCCCGAAAGCATGGACGCCATGGCCTCCAAGAGTGCCGCCAAGGCGCTGATGGAAAGGGCCGGTGTGCCGGTGGTGCCGGGCTACCACGGTAAAGAGCAGAGCTTGAAGAAACTCGAGGCGGAAGCCGGACGCATCGGCTTCCCGCTGATGATCAAGGCCACGGCGGGCGGCGGCGGCAAGGGCATGCGCGTGGTACATGACGCGAGGGAATTCAAGGACGCCCTGGACGGCGCCAAGCGCGAAGCCAAATCCGCGTTTGATGACGATCATGTGCTGCTGGAGAAATATATCCGGCAGCCGCGCCACATCGAGTTCCAGGTGTTCGGCGACCGCCACGGCAACGTGGTGCACATGTTCGAGCGGGAGTGCTCGCTGCAACGCCGCTTCCAGAAGGTGCTGGAGGAAACCCCCTCCCCGTTCCTGGACGAGGTCACGCGCAAAAAGATGGGTGAGGCGGCGGTTGCTGCAGCACGCGCAGTCAACTATATGAATGCCGGCACCATCGAATTCATCGTGGGCGTGGACAAATCCTTTCACTTCATGGAGATGAACACGCGTTTGCAGGTGGAGCATCCGATTACCGAGGAGATTACCGGTCTGGATCTGGTGGAATGGCAGTTGCGCGTGGCCGCCGGCGAAAAGCTGCCGCTCAGCCAGAATCAGATCAGGCAGCACGGCCACGCCATCGAAGTGCGCCTGTACGCAGAGAATGCCGACAAGGGTTTTCTGCCGGTGACGGGCCGCATCGAGGCATTCACGACGCCCAATGATGATTGCGTGCGCGCGGACACCGGCGTGCGCAGCGGCGACGAGATCAGCATCTTCTACGATCCCATGATCGCCAAGATCAGTGTGCATGGCAAAGACCGCGCCGAGGCTATTCGGAATCTGCGCCAAGCGCTGGCGGAAACGGCGGTGTTCGGTCTCATCACCAACCTGCCGCTGCTGCGCGGCATCGCACGCCACCCGGATTTCTCCGCCGGCAAATTTGACACCGGTTTCATCGGGCACGAACTTAAAACCTTGCTGGCTCGTCCGGCGATCTCGCCACCCGTCATCGCGGCGGCCCTGGCGTATGAACTCTCAGCCTTGGATTGCACCACCACCGGCTCTCCCTGGACCACTGACGGCTGGCGGCTGGCTGACCGACAGGGTCTGCGCTTCCTCGCCCGGGGGGCGGACGGCAGCGAGCATGCCATTCACGTCAGCGGTAATGCACACGCCTTCACCTTCGCCCTGGACGGTGCGATCCATGAAGTGCGCGCCGAGCATCTGGACAGCGCCGCCTGGACCCTGACCCTGGAGGGCAAAGCCCACAGGGCGGAAGTCTTCCGCCATGGCGCGGAGACGCAGGTGGCGTTCGATGCAAAAGCCTATAACTTCATGCTCACGAGTCCCTACGCACCCAAGGCCGGGCACGCAGCAGATGAAGCCGTCCACCCCTTGAGCCCCATGCCCGGCCGCGTGGTGGCGGTGCACGTGAAAGCCGGTGATAAAGTGGAGCCGGGTCAGTCGCTTATGGTGCTGGAGGGCATGAAGATGGAATACACGGTGAAAGCCGGCGTCGCCGGCAGCATTGAAAAGCTGCTTTATAAAGAGGGCGACACGGTGGACGCAGATGCAATCCTGGCGGATATCAAAGCGAGCGATGCCTGATGGCCGCATTACCAAAATCCGTAAAGATCGTCGAAGTCGGTCCGCGCGACGGCCTGCAGAACGAAAAACACATCGTGCCGGCAGCGGTCAAGATCGAATTCATCAACCGCCTGTCGCAGACCGGCCTGAAAACCATCGAAGCGACCAGCTTCGTAAGCCCCAAATGGATACCGCAGCTGGCTGACGCGGAAAAAGTGTATGCGGGCATCGCAAAGAAACCCGGTGTGGCCTATCCAGTGCTGGTGCCCAACGAGAAAGGCATGCAGCGGGCACTGGCTGCAGGTGCGAAGGAGGTTTCGATCTTCACGGCGGCGTCGGAAAGCTTCAACCGGAAGAACATCAACTGTTCCATCGCCGAATCCATCGAGCGCTTCAAGCCGGTGATGGTCATGGCCGCCAAACACGGAATCCGCGTGCGCGGCTATATCTCCACGGTCATCGGCTGCCCCTATGAAGGCCCCATTGCACCGGAAGCCGTGGCGCGTGTGGCGAAGGAACTTGCGGATCTTGGCTGCTACGAAATCTCCCTCGGCGATACTATCGGCGTGGGCACGCCGATCAAGGCGCAGCAGATGCTGGCCGCGGTCGCGGCGCAGGTGCCGATGCAGAAACTGGCGGTGCATTTCCATGACACCTACGGCCAGGCCCTGGCCAATATTCATGCCTGCCTGGAACTGGGGGTCAGCGTGGTGGACAGTTCCACTTCCGGCCTCGGCGGCTGTCCCTATGCGAAAGGCGCCACCGGCAACGTGGCCACCGAAGACGTGCTGTTCATGCTTGAAGGCATGGGCATTGAAACCGGCGTGGACATGGCTAAACTGCTGACCGCCGGTGACTTCATCAGTTCCATGGTGCAGCGCGCGCCGGCGAGCAAACTGGGCCGAGTGCCGCCAGACAGCCGACGCGAC
>JAGWNO010000121.1 GCA_028871235.1 Gammaproteobacteria bacterium | reverse complement strand
GCATCGCGGCCAAAGCTGTTGTCTCCTGATTTCAGCCAATACAGTCCCACCAGCGTAGTCCAGCCATCCACGCCGGTCAGATTCTTGAGACGCTGGTCCTGCCAGTCATGGACGGCTTGCTGATAAGCCACGGTATCCGGCTCCTGTGCGTGCTTGCCGCAGGCGGCCAGCATCAACGCCATTATCATGCAGATGGACGCCCGCGTGAGCATCCGGTGGTCCGTGTTGGTGCTATCCATGGACGATCGGTGAAGCGTATATGCCGGCAGCGCTGTAGAATAGCTGTCTGACAGATATTGCTCCAGAACAGGTCTGCTTCAAAGATCGTCACATGCCGCGCCGGTTATTGGGTTATCTCTCCGTCCGTGACTGGAAGACGCGATTAATCTTCTGGTCCGGTGCTTTCGCGGTGGGCGCCATCGCCGCCGGTTTCACCCTGGCCAGCAACTGGATGATGGCCCTGCACGACCGGCTCATGGGTCATTCCCGCTGGTGGAGTCTGCTGCTGTCGCCGCTGGTGCTGGTGGTGGTGGTGTTCCTGACGCGCCGTGTGTTCCCCGGCACCCAGGGCAGCGGCATCCCCCAGGCCATCGCCGCACTGCGCACCGAGGACGACAGCCTGCGTCACAAGGTGCTGTCACTGCGCATCGCGGCGGGCAAGGTCCTGATGACGTTGCTGGGCTTCCTCGGCGGCGCCTCCATCGGCCGCGAGGGCCCGACGGTGCACATCGGTGCTTCGGTGATGTATTCATTGGGCCGCTTTACGCGTTTCCCGCCGCACTACCTGCGCCACGGCCTGATAACGGCCGGCGGCGCGGCCGGCATCGCCGCTGCCTTCAACACCCCCATCGCCGGCATCATCTTCGCCATCGAGGAGATGGCGCGTTTCTATGAAGAGAAGGCCACCGGCATGTTGCTGCTGGCGGTGATCATCGCCGGCATCGTGGCCATGGGCGTGCTCGGCAACTACACCTATTTCGGCGAGAGCAACGCCAGTTTCACGCATCTCCACGACTGGATCGCGGTGCCCGTCTGCGGCGTGGCCGGCGGCCTGCTGGGCGGCGGCTTCAGCCGCTTGCTCGTCAGCGGCATGCGGCGCTTGGGCCCGTTGTTTGGAAAATACTGGTGGGCGATCGCCGCCGCCTGTGGTCTGACCATCGCGTTGCTCGGCCTGTTGTCGCACGGCGCTTCCTACGGCACCGGTTATGTTCAGGCGCGTCACGTGCTGGTGGGCGATGCGCACTTGAGCGCCGGTTTCCCGTTCTACAAGATGCTGGCGACGCTGGTCTCCTATTACAGCGGCATCCCCGGCGGCATCTTCTCGCCTTCGCTGTCCGCCGGCGCCGGCCTCGGCGCGGATCTGGCGCCGCTCATGCCCTACGCGCCGGTGGGTGCGGTGGTGCTGCTCGGCATGGTGGGCTATTTCACCGGCGTGGTGCAGACGCCGCTCACCGCTTCGGTCATCGTCATGGAGATGGTGAACGACCACAGCATGGTGTTCCCCATCATGTTGGCGGCATTTATCGCGCTCGGTACATCGAAACTGGTGTGCCGCAAACCGGTCTACTGGGCATTGGCGGAAGATTTCCTGACGCAATCCGACAAACCGCTTGGCGAGAAACTGAATACGGTAGCCGTCACTGAAAAAGTCGCCGGATGATCACGTTGCAGGGTCAGACTGCCATGGTCGTCGGACGGCGGCCATATCGTCACTAATCTCCCCAAATGTTCCGAATCCATAGATCAGGCCGTGTTCACGGGCCTTGTCCGCGTGACCGCGATCTCACCGGGCGTGATTGCGACACAACCGCGGCCCTGATCCAGTTCCGACGGTTCGTTATTTCCTCAGCAGTTTGAAGGCGTGGTCGCCGGTCTTGGTGTGAAAATAATGCAGGATCCACACCATGGCGAGCGGCTCCAGGTAGCGAGCCCCCTCGATGCCGCCGAAATCAATCACGCTCCAGCCGAAATCCTTGAGGATCGCGGTCACCTTTTCCTTGGCTGACTTGTCATTGCCGCAGATGAACATGTCCGGCGGGCCGCCCGGAAAGTTTGGCCGGAACATGTGCGGGTTGCCCACCGTGTTGAAGGCTTTCACCACCCGCCCCTTCGGCAACCAGCGCTGCACGCGTTCCCCACCGGAATCGGCATGCCCCACCGCCAGCCGCGGCGCGCCGCTGGAGAAATCCAGCGGATTGGTGACATCGATCACCACCTTGCCCGCCAGATGGTCCGGTCCGGCCAAAGTGATGGCGTTCTCCGTCCCCGGCCAGCCGGTGGCGAGCACTGCCACTTCACAGAACCTGGCAGCCTCGGCGAAGCTGCCCGCGGAAACCCTGGCGCCGTTCTTCTTCACCCAGGCCTTGACTCTCTCCTGCCCGGGATCGCGCGTGCCCATCTTCACTTCATGCCCGAGGGTGGCAAAGGCGGAACCGAGCACCTGCCCCACATCACCCGAACCGAGAATGCCGACTTTCATGGATTTCTCCTGCTGCGCCGCGGACAAGATTCCAGCGACCGTATTATCCTATGCCAGTTCCAGGAGCACGGAGTAATACGGCATGCGAAAATTCATCATCCCGCTTTTGTCCGGTCTGGTATTGGGCAGTAGCGCGGCGGCTGCCACAAACGGCCAGCCGGCTGCGGGCGGCGGCCTCGACAAGATCGCGGCTTATGCGGGTACCTGGAAAACCGGGACTGAGCATTTCGCCACTCCATTCAGCAAGGCGGGCAAGGAATCCGCCACACTGCGCAACGATTGCTGGCGCAGCGCAGGCTATTATGCCTGCGACCAACTTGTGAATGGCGATTCCAAAGCGCTGATCGTGTTCACCTACGACGCCAAGGACGATACGTATGCCACCTACCCCATCATCGCCGGGAGTGGCAACGTCCAGTCAGGCAAGCTGATTATCAAGGGTAATGTCTGGACGTTTCCCTGGAAAGTCACAGAGAAAGGCAAGACCAGCTACTTCCGGGTGTTGAATATTTTCATGACGCCAGACACTATCGAGTTCCGCCAGGAGTATTCGCAGGACCAAGTTCATTGGTTCCAAATGGCGCAGGGATTTGAACAAAAAATTGATAAATAATATAACCCTATTCACTTCTCGCGGTCATCGTGACTCCTCATAACTCAGCAGCATCCTGTCGGATTATCGTTCACACAAACTTCCTTACACCCCCTTTTTAGGGCTGACTTCGCCTGCTCTCCAGCCATTTCACCAGCGGTTCCCACTGCTCCCAGTCCGGATAGGCGAGGTATTCCGGCAGCTCATGCACGCCGAGGCCGCGGGAATAGGCACGGATGTAGTTCTGCGCATCACGCAGCCTGGCGATGAACGGTACCTTGATCTTCTCGAGGAATTGCTCCAGCTCGCCGAATATGAGCAGGTTCTCGCGCACCCGGTTGGCGACCGCGGCCACCTTTACTTCCCGGCGCTCCACCTTGCCCACATCCAGAAGTTCCTGGATGAATCTGCTGGCGGCGTTGATGTCGATGGGCGACGGCAGTACCGGTACCACGATGGTCTCCGCGTGGCGCACCAGCTGTGTGAGTTCGGTGCCGTGGGAGCGGGCGGGCGCGTCGATGATGAGGAATTCGGTGTTGCGGTCCAGGTGCCGCAAGCCCTCCTCATGGGCGTCGAGCCCGTGGATCCTGTCGCGCTCCGGCGGGCGCTTGGCGAGCCAGTCCAGGCTCGAAGCCTGCGGGTCGTAGTCCGCCAGGGTCACGGTCCCTTCCCAGTGGGTGGCGAAATAGGCGGCGATGTTGGTGGACAGTGTGGATTTGCCGCAACCGCCCTTGGCATTAATCACCATGATCGTGCGCATGGAGCCTCCTCAAGTCGTCTGTGTTTATTTGTGGTTCTGCCGCCCTTTTCGCTGCATTCAGTATAGACGGAGGCAGGAGTAATGGCGCATGCGCACCATGCCGCAAAGGACATGATTTGAGCGGGGTTTCGCCCGCGCGCGACGCGTCCATTTTCTTTGGGCGCACAAATGGACGAAAAGAAACGCGCCCCCGGACGCCGCCGTCTGCGGCGGTCCCCTGCGCCCTTGCCTCACCGCGGAATCCGGCCGAGAGGCCTTTCCCGCTCCGCATCCTGCTTCGCGGAAAAGCCCGGGGCGCCCCTCCCTGTGCGCCCGCTCGCAGCAGCGCTTCCCGCCCCTGCGGGCTATTCCTAGCCCAGTCCAGTGCCCGGCGGCATCAAAGAGGGTTACAAAGAAGAACAGACCAGGCCGGCAAGCACGCGAGAAGCGGATGCACGCGCCTGAATTAGAAACCCATATCCTTCCACAGCGCGTCCACGCGCTGCTTCACCGCCTCGCTCATGGCGATGGGCCGGCCCCACTGGCGCTGGGTCTCACCCGGCCATTTGCCGGTGGCATCGAAGCCGATCTTGGAGCCGAGCCCGGAAACCGGCGCGGCGAAGTCCAGGTAGTCGATGGGCGTGTTCTCGACGATGGTGCAGTCCCGCGCCGGATCCATGCGGGTGGCGACAGCCCAGATCACGTCCTTCCAGTCGCGCACGTTTACGTCATCGTCGGTGACGATGATGAACTTGGTATACATGAACTGCCGCAGGAAGCTCCAGATGCCGAACATCACGCGCTTGGCATGACCCGGGTACTGCTTCTTCATGCTCACGCAGGCGATGCGGTACGAACAGCCTTCCGGCGGCAGGTAAAAATCCGTGATTTCCGGGAACTGCTTCTGCAGGATGGGCACGAACACTTCGTTGAGCGCCACGCCCAGCACCGCCGGCTCGTCCGGCGGCCGGCCGGTATAGGTGGAATGGTAGATCGGGTCGTCCCGGTGGGTGATGTGGGTGACGGTGAACACCGGGAAATTTTCCACTTCATTGTAATAGCCGGTGTGGTCGCCGAAGGGTCCTTCCGGCGCCACGTCCTCCGGGCGGATATAACCCTCCAGCACGATCTCGGCGCTGGCCGGCACCATCAGATCGCTGGTTACGCACTTCACCACTTCGGTGCGCGCGCCGCGCAGCAATCCCGCGAAGGAATATTCGGAAAGCGTGTCCGGCACCGGCGTCACCGCGCCGAGGATGGTGGCCGGATCGGCGCCGAGCGCCACCGCCACCGGGAACGGCTCGCCGGGATGCGCCTGCTGCCAGTCGCGGAAATCCAGTGCCCCGCCGCGGTGCGCAAGCCAGCGCATGATGAGCCGGTTTTTGCCGATGAGCTGCTGGCGGTAGATGCCGAGATTCTGGCGTGGCTTGTGCGGACCCTGCGTGACCGTGAGTCCCCAGGTGATGAGCGGTCCCGCATCGCCGGGCCAGCAGGTCTGGATGGGAAACTTGTCCAGGTCCACCGCCGCGCCTTGCATGCGGTTTTCCTGGCAGGGGGCCTTGCTGACTTCCCTGGGCGGCATGTTGAACACCTGGCGGAACACGCCGAGCTTCGCCCAGGCATCCTTCAAGCCCTTCGGCGGCTCCGGCTCCCGCAGCATGGCGAGCAGCTTGCCCACCTCGCGCAGCGCCTCCACGGAATCCTGGCCCATGCCGAGCGCCACGCGCTGCGGCGTGCCGAACAGGTTGCCGAGCACCGGTATGCGGTGGCCCTTGGGCTTCTCGAACAGCAGCGCCGGCCCGCCCTGCTTGAGCACGCGGTCGCAGATTTCGGTCATCTCCAGATACGGGTCCACCGGCGCGCCGACGCGCTTCAGTTCGCCGCGGGCTTCGAGCTGGGAGAGAAAATCGCGCAGGTCGCGGTATTTCATGACGGAAACCGTGGACGGGGACCGACACTATATAATGAGAGCCGGTTCCAATGCCGGGGAAACCATGCCGTTCTCCAATCCGCCAGCCGCTGCCATCCGCGCGCTGTTGGTGAAAGCCCGCAGCATCGCGGTGGTGGGCTTGTCGCCGGACCCGGCACGTCCCAGCCATGGCGTCGCCCGCGCTATGCAGGGATTTGGATACAAAATCATCCCGGTGCGGCCGGGCGTGGAGACGCTGCTGGGCGAAAAGACCTGGCCGGATCTGCGCCATCTGCCGGCACCGGTGGACATCGTGGATGTGTTCCGGGCGCCGGAAT
>JAGWNO010000120.1 GCA_028871235.1 Gammaproteobacteria bacterium | reverse complement strand
ACAGCCAGACTCATGGCGGGCTCGGGTGCTGCTGCCGGCTCGCACGGATACGGTCCCAGCCTGGATTTTCAGAGCGCAACAGGTGCATCAGGTTCTGGTGTATTTGCTGGCGGAAGGCGGCACCGGGGTTGACTGACTGCGTGCCGGTGTTCACCGCGGCGACATGGGTAACACGCCGGGTCAGGGTCAGGGGCACGGGTTGCGGCGGCAGCACGTAACTGTCGGTGCGGTTGGCGGTGCCCTGGTTGTTGGTCTGCACGAAGAATGGCACAAAGGCCTGGCCGATGATTGCCAGCGACTGGTAATCGCCCAGGAACAGGCCATCGGCGTAGGGCGCCAGATCCAGATCAAAGGGGCCGGAGATGTGCTGTTCGCTCCA
This sequence comes from Gammaproteobacteria bacterium, assembly GCA_028871235.1. Lineage (GTDB taxonomy): Bacteria > Pseudomonadota > Gammaproteobacteria > Natronospirales > REEB76 > REEB76. The sequence goes on along the minus strand of JAGWNO010000120.1, from coordinate 5,847 downwards.
GTGCACGCCATCGCTGGAGGAAGTGAACCAGTAGTCCGTCACCAGCATGCCGGGATCGGAGGTGTTGTTCCTGAAGTCGAAATAGCTGACGCCGATGGTACCGTCGGCGAGTACGGCGACGCTGGGAGTGAAGGCCGGCACCGAGCTGACGGAGTTGATTTGCACCGGCACGGACCAGGTTTGGCCGCCGTCACCGGATTGGGACAGGGCGATGCCGTCGCGCTGTCCGCCGGAGAAGCGCGCATCCTGCCATACCACCACCAGTTTGCCGCCGGGACCCGCGGCCATCTGCGGCAGGCTGGCGCCGGTGCGCACCGTCGTGCCGGTATTGGGATCGCGGGTGCCGATGGACAGGTCCTGGGCCACGGTCACCGGCAGCGACCAGGTGGCGCCATGGTCGCTTGAACGGATGACCTTGATGGCCGCGGTGGCGGAATTGCTGCTGGTGCCGTCGATCTCCTCGAAAACGTCCACGATGGTACCGCTCGCGAGACCCACGATCTCATTGCTGATGGTCTGATTGTTGACGCCTGGATCGTAGATGGGGGCGGGCGCCTGCCAGGTTTGGCCGCCATCGCTGGTGCGCGAGAAATACGCGGGACCGCGGCCGGTGTTATCCAGGCGATCCCAGACCGCGTACACGTAATTCGGATCGTTGGGATCGGCGGTGATGGTTTCCTTGTCATTGAAGGCGTTGGCGCCGTCCAGGATGAGCGTCGCCGGGTTGCTCCAGGTCGCGCCGCCGTCGGCGGAACGGCTCACCAGCACGCTGCTCAGGGAGCCCGCTGCTATGGCATTTCCGCTGAAGGAAATGGAAATGACATAGGCCACACCGTTGGGGGAGAACGTTACCCAGGGATCGGAGGCGCGCGCGTAGTCGCCGCCATTGGCGCTGCTGCCGCCGCCGCAGACGGAAAGATTGATGGGTTGCTCCGCCCAGCTCTTGCCGTTGTCCAGGCTGTGGCCTATCACCAGTCCATGGGCGCCGCCGTCGGACCAGCGGTCCTGCTGCCAGATGCCGACCAGATTCGATGGATTGGCGGGGTTCACCGCCATGTACGGCTCCACCTCGGCGTCTTCGTAGTTCACGCTGCCCTGCATGGCGCCGCCGCAGTTCACACCGTAGGGTGAGGGACCGGAAACGCGCACCAGGGGCGGACCGGGCGGCGGCAGCGTTGGCGTGGCGGCGGTGGATGATGAACCGCCGCCGCAGGCAGTCAGGGACAGACTTAGGGCAAAAGCCATCAGATACCCACAGCGCCCCCCGGTTTTCCTGTCTTTGATCATGGCGTGGACCTCGATTTTTGGACGATGTGGAGCGTATGGGGGCCCTGAGCCGGGATGCGCATTCCGTTGCCGCCTTCTGTATATAGCATTTCAGCCTGGGTTCGCCAGTCCCAACCGGCAGCGCTGCATTTGGAGTCTTGCCGCAGGCGGGAGCGACGCTCTGTTTCAGAAATGATGCAGAAATACCGCGTGCCCCACAAGAAAACGGCGGGCCGAAGCCCGCCGTTTTAGTCTTGACGCATGCGCTGCCTGCTTACCAGATCACGCAACGGTGCTTGTTGACCATCGGACTGTTCTTCGGCACATCGAAGGCCTGCTGGAACTGCGGCAGGTTGGCCACGGTGCCGTTCACGCGGTATATACCCGGCGGATGCGGGTCGATGGTGATCAGCCGGCGCGATTCCTCGGGCCGTATGTTCATGGCCCATACGTGGGCGGCGCCCAGGAAGAACTGCTGGTCCGGCGTGAAGCCGTCAATGGTCCCGGCATCCTTGTAGGCCGGCGAGGCGTGGAAGGCGATCCAGGCGAGCTTCAAGCCGCCCAGGTCGGCGATGGCTTCACCGGTCACCAACTTGCCCTGCACATGCAGGTCACCGTCCACGGTGTACCGCGAGAACTGCTCGGCGATGCACTTGACGTTCTTCGCGAAGTGCCGGTGATCCGACTTGGTCCACCAGTTCTTGAGATTACCGTAACTGTCGAACTGGCTGCCCTGGTCGTCGAAGCCGTGGGTCATCTCGTGGCCCATGACGAAGCCGATGGCGCCGTAATTCACCGCCGCCGGGGCGTTGGGGTCGAAGAACGGCGGCTGCAGGATGCCGGCCGGGAAGTTGATGTTGTTCATGGACGGGTCGTAGTAGGCATTCACCGTCTGCGGCGTCATGCCCCACTCGTTCTTGTCCACCGGCTTGCCGATCTTGTTGAGCTCGCGGTCGTTCTCGAACACGTTGGCGCGCATCACGTTGAGCACGTACGGGCCGCGGTCGATATCAAGCTTGGAGTAGTCACGCCATTTATCGGGATAGCCGATGCGCTCCTGCATCAAATCGAGTTTCTTGATGGCCGCCGCACGGGTTTTTGGGCTCATCCAGGGGATGGTCTCAAGGTCGTCCTTCAGGGCCGCGCGGATGCCGTGCAGGATGTCCAGCACCTGGGCCTTGGAGGACGGCGGGAATTTCTTCTCCACATACATCTTGCCGACGGCGAAGCCGAGAGCGTTGTCCTCGGCGCCCACTACGCGCTGCCAGCGGGGCAGCAACTCCTTGGCACCGGTCAACACCGTGGTCATGCGGAAATTCTCATCCACGAAGGGCTGGGAGAGATACGGGGCGAAGGCGTCCACCAGCTGCCAGCGCAGATAGGTCTTCCAATTGCTGAGCGGGATGCCCCGCAGGTCCATGCCCATGGTCCTGAAGAACCTGGGCATGGCCAGGTTGATGCTGGTGATCTCGGGGTGACCCACAGCGGCGAAGTAATCCCGCCAGGAGAAATTGGGCGTGGCCTTGTCCAACTGCACCAGGGTCATGACGTGGTAGATGGCATGCGGATTACGCTGTTCCACGTTGGACATGGAAGCCTTGGCGAGCTTCATCTCGATGTCCATGACCTTCTGCGCTTTCCAGCCCGCATTGTCCTTGCTGTCGCCCAGCAATTCGAACATGCGTGCGATGTGTTGCACGTATTCCGCACGGACCTTGACGAATTTCGCATCCTTCTTCAGGTAATAATCCCGGTCCGGCAGGCCCAGGCCGCCCTGGAAAGCGGCGCCGATGACCCGGCTGCTGTCTTTGAAGTCCTGCATCTGGCCGAAACCGAACAGGGCATTCACGCCGATCATCTGCAGGTGGGCGATCTCGGTCTGCAGCTGCTTGAGGCTTTCGATGTCGTCGATACGCTTGAATTCGGATTGCAGCGGCGCGATGCCGGCCTTGTTGACGGCGTCTTCATCCATGCCGCTGAAATAGAAATCGCCGATCTTCTGCCCGTCGCTGCCGGGCTGCGCCTGGGTGCTCTTGGCCGCCTCTTCCAGCATCTGGTGGATGAATTCCTGGTTCTGCTTGGAGAGGATGCCGAACGTGCCCCAGCGGGAGTATGACGGCGGGATCGGATTGTCCTTCTGCCAGGTACCGTTGGCGAACTCGAAGAAGTCGCGGGTGGGATTGACGTTCCTGTCGAGCCAGTTGAGATGCAGCCCCTCGGCGCCGGCCGGCGCCGCCTCCGGTCCCGGAGACGCCGCGGCGGCAAATACGCCGATGGGGACGGTGCACAGTGCGCCCACGAGAAGACAGCTGGTCAGTCGCATAAAGCCTCCATTCGTAAATTGGGAACCGCTGCGGGTGGCGGGCTGCGCTGCGCATGCTGCGGATTGCCGCCCGGTGCGGGGAACTGATACTAGCATACCGCGTCAAAGTTCCGACCCCGGACAGCTTACCGGGCATTGAGGGTTCATTTAAGCTACGACCTGACTCGTAAACAGGCGGTGGCCGGCAGCAGTTGCCGGAGCCCCCATATTTTTACCACCTGGGCACACAAGGGAGACCGTACATGAAGCCAGCCATTCCCTGCACCGCGCTGCTGCTGGCGGCGCTCCTGTCCATCGGCTGGACCACCGGGGCGGGCGCCGCCGCGGCGCTCCCCGCCATCGGACCCATCGCGCTCGAGGTGGACCTCAGCGATGCGCCGCGCAAGCTGTTCCATGCGCGCATCAGCATGCCGGTCAAACCCGGTCCCCTGACCCTGTATTACCCCAAGTGGATTCCGGGCGAACATGCGCCCAGCGGCCCGCTGGGCAATGTCGCCGGTATCAGGTTCACCGCCAACGGCCGGACGCTCGACTGGCGCCGCGATCTGGTGAACATGTACGCCATCCATGTGGATATCCCGCAAGGCGCGAGCACCCTGGATGCGGCCTTCGATTTCCTGTCGCCCGACGGCGGCGGCCAGTTCGGCCAGAGTGTCTCCGCCACGCCGAAGATCGTGGACCTGGAGTGGAACCAGGTGCTGTTGTATCCCGCGGGTTATGCCTCCCGGGACATCACTTTCGAACCCAGCGTGAAGCTGCCCCAGGGCTGGCGGTACGGCACCGCCCTGGAGCCGGCCGGCACCCGCGGCGACGGGATCCATTTCCAGTCCGTGAGCCTCAACAATCTGGTGGATTCACCGCTCATCGCCGGCGAATATTTCCGCCAGGTGGATCTGGCACCGGGTGCGCGGGTGCCGGTGTACCTGGATATGGTGGCGGATGGTCCCGAGAACCTGGCCATGACGCCGCAGCAGATCGGGCATTTCCGCGACCTGGTCAAGCAGGCTTATGCGCTGTTCGATTCACATCACTACGGCGCCTACCATTTCCTGCTGACGCTTTCCGACAACACCGGGCACTTCGGACTGGAACATCATCAATCCAGCGACGACCGCACCTGGGCGGACTTCTTCACCAAGGCCGACACCGCATTGGTGGGCGCTACGCTGCTACCCCACGAGTACGTGCATTCCTGGAATGGCAAGTTCCGCCGGCCCGGTGATCTGTGGACGCTGGATTTCAACTCGGTGCCCGAGAAGGATGACCTGCTGTGGGTGTATGAAGGGCTCACCCAGTACTGGGGCATGATGCTTACCGCGCGCAGCGGCCTGTGGACCGCGCAGGACTATCGCGACGCCATGGCGCTCACGGCCGCCGACATGGATCACCGCCCGGGACGTACATGGCGGCCGCTGCAGGACACCGCCGACGAGGCCTCGATCCTGTATTACGTACCGGGCGCCTGGGCCAACTGGCGGCGCGGCGTGGACTTCTATCCGGAAGGCGCGCTGCTGTGGCTGGACGTGGATACCAAGCTGCGTGAACTGTCCCATGGGCGGCGCTCGTTGAATGACTTTGCGCGCCTGTTCTACGGTATGGACAACGGCAGCTACGTGACCCGGACCTACGGTTTCGACGACGTGGTGGCGTCGCTCAACCGGGTGCAACCCTACGACTGGGCCAGGTTCCTGCGCGAGCGGCTCGATACCACCCGCTATCATGCGCCGCTCGGTGGCATCACCCGCGGCGGTTACCGCTTGGCGTATACCGACACGCCTTCGACCTACTTCAAAGCCAACGACAAGCTGCGCAAGATTTCCAACCAGATGTATTCCGTGGGCTTGCTGATCAGTACCGATGCCGCGAGCAAGGGACTTATCCAGGATGTGCTGTGGGATGGGCCGGCCTTCAAAGCCGGCATCGGCGCGGGCATGCAACTCGTCGCCGTGGATGGCCGGGCCTTCACGCCGGAGGTGCTGAACGAGGCCATCACGCAGGCCGAGGGTTCCGCGGCGCCGATCCAGCTGCTGGTGAAGAACCTGGAGTACTACAGGACCTACGCCGTGGACTACCACGGCGGCCTGCGCTACCCGCAACTGGAACGTGTGCCGGGCACGCCGGATTACCTCGACCGGATCATCGCGCCGCTCAAGCCGAAGACATTCTGACGTGGTGCGGCTCGCCGGCGGACGGTGCCGGGGCGCTGCAACCGGCAGCGCCCCGGCATTGCGGGAGCAGGCAGCGACTCAGTGGCCCGA
>JAGWNO010000119.1 GCA_028871235.1 Gammaproteobacteria bacterium | reverse complement strand
GCAAGTATGCAGATTCTCGTCAATGGCGCCGTCACCGAGATAGCCGCGGCATTCACCGCCCGGGAACTCATCCAGCAGCTGCAACTCGCCGGCAAACGCGTCGCGCTGGAAGTCAACGGCGCGATCGTGCCGCGCAGCAGCCATGCTGAATACCGCTTCAAACCCGGCGATAAAGTGGAAATCGTGCACGCCATAGGCGGCGGTTGATACGCCCCAGCACGCAGCACGCAGCACGCAGCACGCAGCACGCAGCACGCAGCACGCAGCACGCAGACAGGAGTATAGATGAACATCTCTGCAAAACATGCAGGCAATGACGCCGACAGCTTCATGCTGGCCGGCCGCCGGTACCGCTCACGCCTGTTAATCGGCACCGGCAAATACAAGGACCTGGACGCGACCCGCCGCGCGGTGGAGGCGAGCGGCGCGGAGATCGTGACGGTGGCCATCCGCCGCACCAACATCGGCCAGAAGCAGGATGAACCGAATCTGCTCGAGGTATTGCCGCCCAGCAGATACACCATCCTGCCCAACACCGCCGGCTGCTACAACGCCGCGGACGCGGTGCGCACCTGCCGGCTGGCGCGCGAACTGCTGGACGGCCACCGGCTGGTGAAACTGGAAGTGCTGGGGGACGAGCAGACACTGTTTCCCGACATCACCGAGACCCTGAAGGCGGCGGAGACGCTTATCAAGGAAGATTTCCAGGTGATGGTGTACACCAGCGACGATCCGCTGGTGGCAAAACGTCTGGAAGAACTCGGTTGCGTGGCGGTGATGCCGCTGGGCGCGCCCATCGGCTCGGGGCTCGGCATCCGCAATCCCTGGAACATCCTCACCATCGTGGAGAACGCCCGCGTGCCGGTGCTGGTGGATGCGGGCGTGGGCACCGCTTCGGACGCCGCCATCGCCATGGAACTGGGCTGCGACGGCGTGCTCATGAACACCGCCGTGGCGCTGGCGAGGGATCCCCTGCTCATGGCTGCCGCCATGCAGAAAGCCGTGGCCGCAGGCCGCGAGGCGTATCTCGCCGGCCGCATCCCGCGCAAGCGCTTCGCTTCCGCCTCCTCGCCGCTGGACGGGATGTTTTTCTGAACCAGCCGCCGGCGCCGCGACGCATCCGCAGTTTCGTGCGCCGCGAAGGCCGCATGACGCCGGCGCAGGAGCGGGCGCTGGCGATGCTGCTGCCGAAGTACGGCCTCGACCCCGGCCTGGCGCCATTCGATTTTCCGCGGCTGTTCGGCCGCGACGCCGGCCGCACGCTGGAGATCGGCTTCGGCAACGGCGACACGCTGGCGGAACTGGCACGGCTGCACCCGCAACGGGATTTCCTCGGCATCGAGGTGCATCGCCCCGGCGTCGGCCGCCTGCTCATGGCGGTGGAAGCGGAACAGCTGAGCAATGTGCGGGTAGTGTGCGCCGATGCGGTGGAGGTGCTGACGCGCTGCGTGCCCGCTGGCAGTCTGGATGCGGTGTTGCTGTATTTCCCCGATCCCTGGCCCAAGAAACGCCATCACAAACGCCGCCTGGTGCAGGCGGAATTCGTGGCGCTGGTGGCGGATAAATTGAAGAGCGGCGGACGTTTCCATCTGGCCACCGACTGGCCCGGTTACGCCGAACATATGCTGGCGGTACTGACGCAAAACACCGATTTCATCAACCTGGCCGCGGCCGGCGATTATGCGCCGCGGCCGGCGGAACGGCCGCTCACCAGGTTCGAACGCCGCGGCCTCGGCCTCGGCCATGCGGTGCGCGATCTGGTGTGGATGCGGCGCTGAGCGCCCCATTGCGGCGCGCGCGGCCTTCTTCTAGGCTGTTGCGCTGCAACGCGGAAAGAGTTGTGCAACGTGGCGGAGGCAGCCTTCGGCAGGCTCGCGGCAGCCCTCGGTTGGACGGGACGGCGCACGCTGTCCCTGGGCGCCTACCTGCTGGATCTCACCATCTTCGCCGTCAAGGCCATCCGCGACTGGAGCGGTCACGGACGCCTGTTCAACCGCGCCACCCTGCAGACGCTGATCTCCCAGATCATCTTCACCGGCGTGGACGCCCTGCCGGTGGTGACGCTGCTGGCCCTGGCGGTGGGCCTGTCCATCACCTCGCAGATCCTGTCGCTCGCCCAGGCGCTGGGTTCAGAGCGCGATGTGGCGGTGCTGCTCACCAATATAGTGGGCGTGGAACTCTCCTCGCTGCTCACCGCCATCGTGCTCATCGGCCGTTCCGGCTCCGCCATCGCCGTGGATCTCGGTTCCATGAAGTTGCACCGCGAAGTGGAGGGCCTGGAACTGCTCGGCATCAACGTGAACACGTTCTTCGTCACGCCGCGCGTGCTCGGCGCGGCGGTGGCGCAGTTCACGCTGGCGATCTATTTCGCCGCCATCGCGCTGTTCGGCGGGGTGTTCCTGAACGGCCTGCTGTTCTCCACGGTGTATGCCCAGCAGCTGGTGCGCATGGCGGAGGCCTTGCAGCCGTCACAGCTGGTGGTGTTCGCTCTCAAGAACCTGCTGTTCGGCGTCATCATCGCCGCCACCGCCTGCTTCCACGGTTTGCGTGTGCAGACTTCCCCCACGGAACTGCCGCAGCAGACCCAGCGCGCCATCGTCACCAGCTTGGTGCTGGTGTTCCTGGTGGACGGCCTGCTGGCGGTGGTGGCGCGATGAGCACCGGCATGCTGCTGTCCGCGGAAGCCGTCCGTCCCCAGGGTGAGGCGTTCCCGCACAGTCTCAGCTATCAGACCGGCAGCGGCCGCATCGTCTGCCTGGTGGGCCCGGACGGCGCCGGCAAGACCACCTGGCTGCGCATGCTCGCCGGCGTGGAGCTGCCGGCAGCGGGACGTCTGCAGCTCCTCGGCCTGGATGTCATGCGCCTTGACACACCGGCGTGGCGCCGGTTGCGCTGCCGCGCCGCCTTCATCAATGCCAGCGCGCCGCTGTTGTCGGTGGTGGACGGTTTCAGCAACGTGATGCTGCCGGCGCTCTATCACCGTCTCGGCACGGCCGCCGCGGTGCGCGTGAAGGCGCTGGAAACCCTGGAATTCCTCGGTTACACCGGCCGCCGGGATGCGCTGCCCGCCTTCCTCAACTTGCACGAACGCCTCTTGCTTGCCATCGCCCGCTGCCTCATGCTCTCGCCGGAACTGCTGTTCCTGGATGAGCCCTTCCATATGGCGGACGATGCCTGCCGGCGGCGGGAAGCGGAAATCTACCTGCGCTTGAAGCGCGAGCGGAACCTGACGGTGCTCGTAGCCACCCACAATCTCGGCTTCGTGAAGCGCTATGCGGATGACATCGTGTTCATCCATCCCCAGGGGGTATGGCCGTTCCCGGGCTGGACGGATTTCGCCGCTGCCACCTTGCCGGCGGTGCGTGGTTTCCTGGACGCCGCGGCCTAGCAGGGCAGCAACACATGGCGGAAAAAAACCAGCCGGGCCACGTGCATTACATCCATCAGCTCTCCTACACGGCGCGCGAGCGGCTGGTGGGCGCGTTCGTGCTGGTCGCCATCGCGCTGGTGTTCAGCATGCTGGCGTTCAACCAGCAGACCGCGCGACTGTTCCAGAAGAAATTCATCCTGCATGCCTATCTGCACAACGCCCAGGGCATCAGCACCGATACCCATGTGGTGGTCTCCGGACTGGACGTGGGCAACGTGAGCGCGGTGGGCATCACCCCCGATAACCGCATCACCATCACCCTGAAGATCCTGGAGAAGTACCATAACCTCATCCGCAGCGACTCGCACGCGGGCTTGAGCAAGCTCTCGGTGCTCGGTAACACCGCCATCGAGATCAGCGCCGGTTCGCCCGGCCAGCCCATCATTCCCGACGGCGCCACCATCCCGCTGGAAGAGCCGCTGTCCATCGACCAGATCATCGCGCAGGTGGTGCCGGTACTGCAGGATGTGAAGGCCACGCTCGCCAAGATCGACGCGGTAAGCGCGCAGATCGATCCCAAGGAAGTGGGCGACGTGGTGCGCAACCTGGCGGCGGTGAGCGCCAACCTCAGGACCATCAGCACGCAAGTGGCCTCGGGCCAGGGCACGGCCGGCAAGCTGCTGTTCGACCGGGGCACCGGTGACAACACCGCCGCCGCCATGCAGGCGCTGGCCGGCACCCTCAAGGAGACCCAGGCACGTCTGCAGGAGATCCGGCCGCTGCTCAACAACGCCACTTCCGCCTCCGGCGATCTGCCGGCACTCATCGCCCAGAGCCGCAAGCTGGTGACGCAACTCAACACCACCATGGGCACGGTGAACTACCAGTTGCAGGCCATGCCCGACATGGTGATGCGCACCCGCCAGATCCTGGACCAGACCGACCAGACGCTGCAGGCCATCCAGAACACCTGGCCCATCTCCTCATCGGTGCCCAAACCTTCCACACGCACCCTGACGCCGGTTCGCCCGCCCGATGATTGACAAAACCAACATCCGGATGTGGGAGCGCTGGTCCCCGCCGCGAGCTCTCCGAAATCGTGGCCGGGACGGTTACTCCTACCTGCATGTTTTCATCGGCATGTTATTGGCCCTGCAGCTTGCGGCCTGCGGCAGCCGGCCGGTGCACCAGCCCGCGGTGGTGATGGACGTGCGCAGCGCCATGCAGTTGGGCATGCAGGCCTACCAGGACAACCGCTACGCGGAAGCCCGCAATTTCTTCGGCCGCGCGCTCGCCCGCTACCGCAGCGTGGATGACCGCGCCGGTCAACTGGATGCGCTCATCGACCTGGCCGACAGCGCCCTCGGCCAGGGCGACTATGCCGCCGCCCGCGCCTGCCTCGGTGATGCGGACAACATACTTGCGAATGGAAATTTCCCCGACCGCAAACCCCAGGTCACCTTGCTCGAGGCCTACGCCGACATGCAGGCGGGGGACCAGGCCGCGGCCGCAAAAACAATCGACGGCCTGCTTGACGCTGCCGGTGTGCAGGCGGATATCCGGCAGGCAGCGCTGTTCGCACGCACCCAGGTGGCGTTTGATCTCAAATCAGCGGATGCGGCCGCATGGTTAGCGAAACTGAGTGCGAGTCTCGGCGAGAATCCGGATGCACTCAATAAGGCCCGCTATCAACGCCTTGAAGCCCTGGCGGCGCGCGCTCACGGCAACATGCAGCGGGCTGCCGCACTCTATGCGCAAGCCCTGAGCGCCTACCGCGCCGCCTACTTCCGGCCCGGTATCGCCGCCACCCACGAGGAATGGGCGGACATGCTCATGACGCAGCAAGACTGGACCGGCGCGCGCGACAGACTGCAACGCGCTCTCAATGTGCGGCTCTCCATGTACGACCGCAGCCATTCAGTGCGGGATTTGGAAAAACTGGCTGAGGCAGACAAGGCGCTGGGTGATGGCGCTGCGGCCTTTCAGGCAACGCAGCTTGCCGATTACCTGAAGAACGGCGGCGATCCTAATCAGACGTCCGTTCAGTTTCAGCAGTAATGCGGCGGTCTTTTCTGCCACCCCTGAAATACAATCCCGAGCGGCCTTGCATCTTCCCAGGAGGAGGAGCTACAACTTTTGCAGCTGTCTAACTGAAGAACCCCGCCTTTACGCCATCCACCACGAACTGCACCGCCAGCGCCGCCAGGATCACGCCGAACAACCGGTCCATCACATTGGAACCGGTCTCCCCCAGGATTTTCATGATGCGGCCGGCAGCCAGCAGGCACAGCAGCGTGATGGCGAGCACCAGCAGCAGCACCGCGATCACGCTGACGAAATACAGCAGCCGGCCGTGGCCCTCACCCACCATCAGCAGGATGGTGGTGAGCGCGCCGGGTCCGGCGATCAGCGGGAATGCCAGCGGGAACACCGAGATGTCCTCCTTGAAGCGCGCCTCCGCCTCTTCCCGGCCGGTAGTGGAACGGCCGCCCGACTGGCGCGCGAAAACCATGTCTATGGCGATGAGGAACAAGAGGATGCCGCCGGCAATCTTGAAGGCCGGCAGGCTGATGCCCAGGGTATGCAGCAGCCACGCGCCGATGCAGGCGAATATGAGCAGGATGGCGGTGGCCAGCAGCGTGCCCTTGAAGGCCATGCGCCGGCGATGGGTGTCATCCCAACCACCGGTGAGCGCGCCGAACATGGGCGTGACGCCGAACGGGTCCACCACCACGAACAGCACGATGAACATGTTGACGAGTTTTTCCAGTGTCATGTGCGTCACACGCGTTGAAATCCGAGTATTTACGCGCGGCTACACCGCTATTCTGGATTCATTCTCAGCAGTAGCGCCGATGCGCCGTGTCCACTGCTTGCGTTGGCATAAT
>JAGWNO010000118.1 GCA_028871235.1 Gammaproteobacteria bacterium | reverse complement strand
GTCATCGTCGCGGAGATCCTCGCGGGGATGGGCCGGCGCGCGCGTGCGCAGGTGCAGCGCAATCGTGCCGCAGCGGTGGCCCATACGATCAATACCGCCGCACCCGGCGATGTGGTACTGGTGGCAGGCAAGGGCCACGAAACTTCCCAGGTCATCGGCGACCGGGAGCTGCCTTACAGCGACCGCGACACGGTGACCACGCTGCTCCAGGAGGCGCAGACTTGAGCGCGCGCCACCTCGCCGATGTGGCCAGGGTCACCGGCGGCAGACTGCTGGGCAGTGACCGTGTATTCACCAGGGTCAGTTCCGACACCCGCAAGCTGGCCGCCGGGGAGCTGTTCGTCGCCTTCAAGGGACCGCATTTCGACGGCCATGCATTCCTGCCACAGGCGGAGAAACTGGGCGCCGCCGGGGCGCTGGTGGAGCACTCGGTGCCCTGTCATCTGCCGCAGGTGATTGTCAATAATACGCGCCGTGCGCTGGGCGTGTATGCGGCCCACTGGCGTCGGCAGTTCAGCATGCCGCTGATCGGTGTTACCGGCTCCAGCGGCAAGACCACCGTCAAGGAGATGCTCGCCAGTATCCTGCGCCGTCGCGGCGCCACACTTGCCACCCGCGGCAATATGAACAACGACATCGGCCTGCCGCTCACCTTACTGGAGCTGGACAGCGAACAGCGCGCCGCGGTCATCGAGATGGGCACCAACCATCCCGGTGAAATCGGCTATCTGGCGCGCATCACCGCGCCCACCGTGGGTGTGGTCACCAACGCCGGCGCCGCGCATCTGGAATTCCTCGGCAGCGTGGAAGGTGTGGCACGGGAGAAGGGCGCGCTGTTCGCGCAACTGGGCGCGGAAGACGTCGCCATCATCAATGCCGATGATGCCCAGGCAGGCCTGTGGCGCGAATTGGCCCGCGGCCGCAGGCAGCATACTTTCGGTCTAAGTGGCAAGACGGATTTTCATCCGCAGCCCGATTCCCTGAAGTCCTCCATGACCGGCACCTGGCAATTCCAGCTGGTGTGCCCGCAGGGGCGCGTCGATATCCGTTTGTCGCTGCCGGGCCGGCATAACGTGCTTAACGCACTGGCCGCCGCCGCCGCCGCCGCTGCTGCCGGCGCCGGGCTCGACGATGTGGCTGCGGGGCTTGCCAACGTACCGGCCACAGCCGGCCGGCTGGTGATGCTCCCGGGCCCGCACGACTGCCGGCTCATCGACGATACCTACAACGCTAATCCGCTGTCGCTGCACGCCGCCATGGAATTTGCCGTGAGCCTGGGCGAACCGGTGTGGCTGGTGCTGGGGGACATGGGCGAACTGGGCGAAGGCGCCGCGGCACTGCATGCACAGTGCGGTGAGATGGCACGGCGCAGCGGCATCGTGCGCCTGTTCACCTTCGGCAACCTGAGCCGTCAGACCGCAGAACACTTCGGTGCGGGCGCGGCGCATTTCAGTGCACTGCAGCCGTTGATCGAGGCACTGCGTACCGGCCTCAGGCCCGGCATCACGCTGCTGGTGAAGGGTTCACGCAGCATGCGGATGGAGCGCGTGGTGGAAGCGCTGTGCGCATCACAGGCTGCGAACCACGCCACCAACGGGAGCCACTAGATGCTGCTGTTCCTCACCGAATACCTGACGCGTTACCACTCGGCATTCAACGTGTTCTCCTACCTCACGTTCCGCGCCATCCTTGGCGTGCTGACCGCGCTGATTGTTTCCTTTGTGGCCGGACCGAGCATGATCCGCCGACTGACCTCGCATCAGATCGGCCAGACCATCCGCGATGATGGACCGCAGTCGCACTTGTCCAAGGCGGGCACGCCCACCATGGGCGGCGCACTGATCCTGGCCACCATCGTGGTCACCACGCTGCTGTGGTCCGACTTGCGCAACCGTTACGTCTGGATACTGCTCGGGGCGACCCTGGCGTTCGGCCTCATCGGGTTCGTGGATGATTACAGGAAGCTCATGCTGCGCGACTCCAAGGGGCTGTCAGCCAGGAGCAAATTCTTCTGGCAGTCGCTATTTGGCCTGGCGGTGGCACTGGCGCTGTACTTCAGCCACCGGGAGGCAGCAGAGATCGAATACATCGTGCCATTGCTGAAACACGTATCGGTGTCGCTGGGCGCGGCCTTTGTCTTCATTACCTATTTTGTGGTGGTGGGCACCAGCAATGCCGTGAATCTCACCGATGGCCTCGACGGGCTCGCCATCATGCCGGCGGTCATGGTTGGCGGTGCGCTGGGGGTGTTCGGTTATGCCTCTGGCAACTTCAATTTCGCCCATTACCTGTCTATCCCGTATCTGCCCGGAGCCGGTGAAGTGGTGGTGTTCTGTGGCGCACTGGTGGGCGCCGGCCTCGGGTTCCTGTGGTTCAACGCCTATCCCGCGCAGGTGTTCATGGGTGATGTGGGCGCACTGGCACTGGGCGCAGCACTCGGCACCATGGCGGTGATTGTGCGCCAGGAAATTGTGCTGCTGGTGATGGGCGGCGTGTTCGTGATCGAGACCGTGTCGGTGATCCTGCAGGTGGGCTCTTTCAAACTCACCGGCAAACGCATCTTCCGCATGGCGCCGCTGCATCACCATTTTGAACTCAAGGGCTGGCCCGAGCCGCGCGTCATCGCGCGTTTCTGGATCATCACGGTGATACTGGTGCTCATCGGGCTTTCGACCCTGAAGGTACGCTGAGGAGGCGCCGCGCATGCATATGCCGCAGCACAGGACCAAGACACTCATCGTCGGCCTCGGCAAGACGGGGTTGTCCTGCGCGCGTTTTCTCCTCGACCGCGGCGGGGAAGTGGCGGTGACCGATAGCCGCGAACGGCCGCCGGGCCTGAAAGAACTGCGTAACACGTTGCCCGATGCAGCGGTGTTCGTGGGCGGTTTTTCCGCGGATGCCCTGCAGCGCGCCGACCAGGTGGTGGTGTCGCCCGGTGTCGCCGTGGCCACGCCCTTCATCACCCGGGCACGGGCACGGGGACTCCCGGTGTTCGGCGACATCGAACTGTTTGCGCAGCATGCGCGCGCGCCGGTGGTGGGCATCACCGGGGCCAATGGCAAGAGCACCGTGACCACGCTCCTCGGCCTGATGGCGGAACGGGCCGGCCGCGATGTGCGGGTCGGCGGCAATCTCGGTACACCGGCCCTGGATCTGATCGGTGAACAGGAGCCCGATCTGTATGTGCTGGAGCTGTCCAGCTTCCAGCTGGAAGTAACCGAATCTCTGCATTGTGCGGCAGCGGTGGTGCTCAATATCTCGCCGGATCACATGGATCGTTACGCCACGCTCACGGATTACGCCGCCGCCAAGGCGCGAATCTACCGCCGATGCGACATTGCGGTGGTGAACCGTGATGATGCGCTGGTCCGCAGCATGCCGCGGCATGGACAGAAACAGTTGAGCTTTGGTCTGGACGCGGCCACGTCCGGTCACTACGGCATGGTGATGCACGATGAGACACGCTGGCTGGCCCGTGGCACCGAGCGGCTGCTGCGCGCGGATGAATTGCGTGTCCATGGCAACCATAACCTGGCCAATGCATTGGCGGCGCTGGCGCTTGGTGAAACGCTGGGTCTGCCGATGGAGGCCATGCTCAACGCATTACGGGAATTCCGCGGCCTGCTGCATCGCATGGAATACGTAGCGGCGATAGATGGGGTCACCTGGTATGACGACTCCAAAGGCACCAACGTGGGGGCGACGCTCGCCGCGGTGTCCGGCCTTCCCGGTCCGCTGGTGCTCATCGCCGGCGGCGATGGCAAGGGCCAGGATTTCAAACCGTTGGCCGATGCGCTGCCTGGCAAGGTGCGGGCCGTGATCCTGCTGGGCAAGGACGCCGCCGCGATCGAGTCAGCCGTCGCCGGTCGCGTACCGGTGCAGCGCGTGACGGACATGGACGCTGCGGTGCTGGCGGCGGCGCAGATCGCGCAGTCGGGTGACGTGGTGTTGCTGTCGCCGGCCTGTTCCAGCCTCGACATGTTCGACAATTTCGAACACCGCGGGCAGGTGTTCGCGGCGGCGGTAAGGAGGCGTGCCGGTGGCTGACATCAGACCCATCGCCGGCGGCAGAAGCCAGGGACCGGACCGCATGCTGCTGACACTGGCGGCGGTGATCCTGGCCATCGGTCTGGTGATGGTGGCCTCGGCCTCCATCTCGCTGGCCGACAAGTTGACTGGCAATCCGTTCTATTACCTGGAACGGCAGCTGGTATACGCGCTGCTGGGTTGCGCCGGCGGCCTGCTGCTGTACTGGATGCCGCTAGCCTGGTGGCAGCGCTGCAGCTATCTGCTGCTGATCATGGCGTTCCTACTGCTGGCCGTGGTGCTGGTGCCGGGCATCGGCCGGCATGTGAACGGCAGCATCCGCTGGGTGGTGCTGGGGCCATTCCGCCTGCAGGTGTCGGAGCCGGCGCGGTTGCTGATCCTCATGTACCTCGCCGGCTACATGGTGCGCCGTCAGGCGGAGCTGGCCAGCAGTTTCATGGGTTCGCTCAAGCCCATGGCATTGCTGGGGCTGGCCGCGCTGTTGCTGCTGGCGGAACCGGATTTCGGCGCCGCCATGGTACTTATCGCCACCGCCATGGCGATGCTGTTCTTTGGCGGCGCGCGTCTGCGGGACTTCGCCGCGTTCGCCGTGGTTGGCGCGGCCGGCTTCACCGTGCTGGCGGTGTCATCGCCGTATCGCCTTGAGCGCCTCACCGGCTTCCTTAATCCCTGGAACGATCCCTTCGCCAGCGGCTTTCAGTTGACCCAGTCGCTCATCGCCATCGGCCGCGGTCAATTCTTCGGCGTGGGTCTGGGGGAGAGCGTGCAGAAGCTCTTCTATCTGCCGGAAGCGCACACCGATTTCCTGTTTGCGGTGCTGGCAGAGGAGCTGGGCCTGTTTGGGTCGCTGCTGGTGATCAGCCTATATCTGATGCTGACCTGGCGCGCGATTACCATCGCGCGCAATGCCGCGCGCAAACAACAGATGTTCGGCGCCTACCTGGCCTTCGGCCTCGGCCTGTGGATCGGACTGCAGGGCTTTATCAACATCGGCGTGAACACGGGGGTGTTGCCCACAAAAGGTCTGACGCTGCCGCTCATGAGTTACGGTGGCAGCAGCCTCATGGTCACCTGTCTTGCCATCGCGCTCATCTTGCGGGTGGAGCGGGAAACCCATGCGGGTCGTCGCTGGGCCGACAGGGAGATCGCAGCATGATGCGCGCGCCGGCATCTGTCGTGATCATGGCTGGCGGCACGGGCGGGCATGTTTTCCCTGCATTGGCAGTGGCGGATGTATTACGGGAACGGGGACATCACGTCGCCTGGATCGGCACGCGGCGGGGGTTGGAGGCGCGCATCGTGCCCGATGCCGGCATCCCGATTGAATGGATTGAGGTGGGGGGCGTGCGCGGCAAGGGCGCCGGTGCACTGCTGAAATCGCCGTTCACACTGATACGTGCGGTGTCGCAAGTCCTGGCGATCCTGCGGCGCCTGCGCCCGGCCGCGGCACTGGGTATGGGCGGCTTCGCCAGCGGCCCTGGCGGCCTGGCGGCGCGGCTGCTGAGCTGCCCGCTGGTGCTGCACGAGCAGAACACGGTGCCGGGGATTACCAACCGGGTGCTGAGTCATCTGGCGACGCGGGTGCTGGAAGGATTCCCGGATAGTTTCCCGGCGGCGCGGCGTGCTGAATACGTGGGCAACCCGGTGCGCATCAGCATCGCGAGCTTGCCGGCACCGGCCACCCGCTTCGCGGGCCGCACTGGCCCGATCCGGTTGCTGGTGGTCGGCGGCAGCCAGGGTGCGCGTGTGCTGAACCAGACCGTGCCATTGCTCATGGCACGCCTTGATAAGAATCTGCGTCCCGAAATCTGGCACCAGACAGGCAGGGAGGAAGCGCAGAGTGTCACTGCCGCATATCGCGAGCAGCATGTCGCGGCGCGCGTCCAGCCATTCATCGACAACATGGCGGAAGCTTATGCATGGGCGGACCTGGCCCTGTGCCGGTCGGGGGCACTGACGGTCGCGGAACTCGCAGCCGCCGGATTGGGGGCACTGCTGGTGCCGTTTGCGGCGGCGGTGGATGATCATCAGACCCGCAATGCGCAATTTCTTGCAGGTGCGGGGGCAGCAGAGCTGTTGCCGCAATCCCGCTTTACCGTAGCTGATGCCCTGCCGTTGCTGCAGAGGTTACTGCGCGATCGAGCCGTGCTGCTCGACATGGCGGCACATGCCCGGACACTCGCGCGTGCGGATGCGGCGGACAAAGTGGCCGACGTATGCCTCGCGGTGGGAGGCATGA
>JAGWNO010000117.1 GCA_028871235.1 Gammaproteobacteria bacterium | reverse complement strand
TTTCTCGAATTTCGGCAACAGGGGCAGCAGCACGAAGAAGAAAAAGAAGTAATAGGCCGCTGCGATCTGGCTGATGAGAACGACCGGACCCGCGGGCGGGCGCGAACCGACCCATCCCAACGTGATGCAATCGAGCACGAAGACCCAGAAGAACTTGCGGAACAGGGGGCGATAGACCGCCGAGCGCACCGGCGAGCGGTCGAGCCACGGCAGGAAGAACATCAGGAGCGTCGCGCCGAACATCATCAAGACGCCCATCTGCTTCGAGGAAATCAGCACGATATGCGTGAAGGGAAAATGGATATCCCAGATCCAGCTGCGCAAAATCGCGTAGAAGGGCAGGAAATACCATTCCGGCACGATATGGGTCGGCGTCACCATCGGGTTGGCCGGGATGTAATTGTCCGGATCGCCCATGTAATTCGGCGCGTAGAAAACGAGCAGGGCGTAGAGCACGAGGAACACCGCGAGGCCGAAGCCGTCCTTGGCGGTGTAATAGGGATGGAACGGCACGGTGTCCTTGGGCGTCTTCGGATCGATGCCGGTCGGGTTATTGGAGCCCGCGACGTGCAACGCGGCGATATGCAGGATCACGACCGCGAAAATCACGAACGGCAGCAGGTAATGCAGGGCATAGAAACGGTTGAGCGTCGGATTGCCGACCGAAAACCCGCCCCACAGCCAGGTCACGATATCATTGCCGACGAGGGGAATGGCGGAAAAGAGGCTGGTGATGACGGTGGCGCCCCAGAAGCTCATTTGTCCCCACGGCAGCACGTAACCCATGAAGGCGGTGGCCATCATCAGCAGGAGGATGATGACGCCCAGCATCCATAACAATTCGCGCGGTTTTTTGTAGGAGCCGTAATAGAGGCCGCGGAAAATATGGACATAGACGGCCATGAAGAAGAGAGACGCGCCGTTCATGTGGATGTAGCGGATCAGCCAGCCCCAGTTGACGTCGCGCATGATGTACTCGACCGAGGCGAAGGCCAGCTTCGCGTCGGGCTTGTAGTTCATGGTCAGCCAGATGCCGGTGAGGATCTGGTTGACCAGCACCAGCAGCGCGAGGGAGCCGAAGAAATACCAGAAGTTGAAGTTCTTGGGAGCGTAGTATTGGGCGACCTGCTCGTTCCAGAACTTGCTCATGGGGAAGCGCGCGTCAATCCAGTCGCGCAGCTTGTGCAGCCAGCCACCGGTGACATCGAGATAGTCGCGCTTTTCGGTATCCTGACTCATCAGTCGGGCCTCCGATGAATATTAGCCGTGCCGCCGTGCACGCCGTCGCCGCGCCGCATCACCACACCTCCGGAGAGGTCCAGCTGGAATGCACGCCGAGGGGGTCCTCGCCGATGCGCAGCACCTTGTCGTTCAGATAGCGGTGTACCGGTACCGGCAGGTTGAGGGGCGCTGGAACGTTAAAAAATACGCGCCCGGCAAGATCGTACTTGGAACCATGACAGGGGCAGAAGAAACCGCCCGGCCAGGTAGTGCCAAGACCGGGATCGCCTGGCTCAGGCCGGTATAGCGGAATGCACCCCAGGTGGGTGCAAATGGGAACGATTACCAAAAGTTCCGGTTTGATTGAACGCCATGCATTCTTGCAGTAGGGCGGCTGTTGCGTCTGATCTGAGGTTGGATCACGCAAGAGCGAGTCATTTTTGGGTAGCTCCGCCAGCGTCGGCTGCGAACGCTGCACCACCCACACCGGTTTCTGCCGCCACTTGGCCTTCACCACGCTGCCGGGTTCGATTTTGCTCACGTCAATGTCCACCGGGCCACCGAGTGCCTTGGTGCGGGCACTGGGTTCCATGGACGAGACTAATGGCACTGCCGCCATGACCGTGCCGACGGCGCCAGCGACGACCGTGGCCACGGTGAGAAAATGCCGCCTGGCCTTGTCTATCTCTTCGCTCATTCACCCCTCTCCTGACAACTCATATGAACCGCTATGCACGAACCCACGGGTCCCGTGCAACAGGACAAACCAGGCGGAAAAATGGACGGCGCATTATACACAGCGGCCTTACGGACCCGCCAGTACAAGGACCGGCAGCTGACGGCCTGCGCGGCCGCATGCTAGTTTATGACGATGAAAGCCCTCACCAGAATGCCGTTGTTCCTGCTGCAGGCGGTGGTAGTGGGCCTCGCCATCGCTTTCGTGGTGGTGTATTTCCGCCCCAGCCTGCTGACCGGCGGCAAAGGCCGGCCGGCAGTGGATTCCTACGCCAGTGCCGTCGCCATCTCCTCGCCTTCGGTGGTGAACGTACACAGCGCGCGCCGCAGGCAAGCGGCACCTGGGCCGCTCATGGACGACCCCTTCTGGCAGCGTTATTTCGGCAACCAGTACGGGCCGCCGCGCGACCGGCTTGAGACCAGCCTCGGTTCCGGCGTCATCATCAGCACTGACGGCTACATACTCACTAATTACCATGTCATCAGCGGCGCCGACGCTATCCAGGTAGGCCTGGCCGACGGCCGCACAGCGGCGGCGCGGGTGGTGGGGGTGGATCCAGACACGGATCTGGCGCTGCTCAAGGTGGATCTGCCCGACCTCAAACCCATCGAACTGGGCCGCTCGGACGACCTCAGGGTGGGCGACGTGGTGCTGGCCATAGGCGACCCCTACGGCGTGGGGCAGACGGTGACGCTGGGCATCGTCAGTGCGCTGGGCCGCAGTCAGCTGGGCTTGAGCACCTTCGAGAATTTTATCCAGACGGATGCCGCTATCAATCCCGGCAACTCCGGCGGTGCGCTGGTGAGCGTCCGCGGCAAACTGGTGGGCATCAACACCGCGCTGTTCTCATCCAGCGGCGGCTCCAATGGCATCGGCTTTGCCATCCCGGTGAACCTGGCACGCGGCGTGATGCAGCAGCTCATCGCCTACGGGCGCGTGCTGCGCGGCTGGCTGGGCGTGGAGCCGCAAGACATCACGCCGGAACTGGCGCAGGCGTTCGGATTGCAGAACACAGAGGGTTTCGTCATCACCAGCGTGGTGCGCAACAGCCCCGCGGACAAGGTGGGGCTGCAGCCCGGGGATGTCATCGAAAGTATCGATGGAGCGGCGGTGGAAAACAGCCGTGATGCGCTGAGTCGCATCGCCAGCAAGGCGCCTGGTACCGTGGTGACGTTGGCCGGCATGCGCCGCGGCAAGACGTTCACGCTGAAGGTGGCGGTGGCGGAGCGCCCGGTGCAGCGCAGCAGCTGAACCTAACAGGATGTGGAAAAAGGCCATCCCTGGGGCGCTTAACAGGCTGTTTTTCAACAGCCTGCTAAATCAGCCGCTTGCGATCAGATAGGGGAACGGGGAATTGCGAAATCTGATCAGACAAAACAACCGGATTAAGTACAGCGTGGTACGGCCGGTATGCACGAGAACCGTGTTCACGCAGGTACACGCCTGATCTTGGCACCCAATTGCCCCAATTTCTCCTCGATGGTCTCGTAGCCGCGGTCGATGTGGTAGATGCGCTCCACCACCGTCTCGCCCTCCGCCACCAGCCCTGCCAACACCAAGCTCGCTGACGCGCGCAGGTCGGTGGCCATCACCGGCGCGCCGGTGAGCCGCTCCACGCCCTGGCTGATGGCGGTGTTGCCCTCGAGGCGCACCTCCGCGCCCATGCGCTGCATCTCCAGTACGTGCATGAAACGGTTCTCGAATACCGTCTCGGTGATGGTTCCCGTGCCCTCGGCAATCACGTTGAGGGCGGTGAATTGCGCCTGCATGTCGGTGGGAAACGCTGGGTAGGGCGCGGTACGCACATCCACGGCCCGCGGCCGCCGTCCGCGCATATCCACCTCGATCCAATTGCGGCCCTTGCCCACCCTGGCACCGGCTTCCTCCAGTTTCGACAACACCGCGTCCAGCAGCTCGGGCTTGGTGTCCTTCACGCGCACATGACCACTGGTGAGCGCGCCGGCGCACAGATAGGTGCCGGTCTCGATGCGGTCCGGCAATACGTCATATACGGTACCGTGCAACTTCTTCACTCCCTCGATGATGACGGTATCGGTGCCCTGGCCCGAGACTTTGGCACCCATCTGGTTCAGGCAGTTGGCCAGATCTACCACCTCCGGTTCACGTGCGGCATTCTCGATGATGGTGGTGCCATCGGCGAGCGTCGCCGCCATCATGATGTTCTCGGTGCCGGTAACGGATACGGTATCCATGCAGATGCGCGCACCGCGCAGGCGCTGCGCGGTGGCGCGAATATAGCCATTCTCCACCTTGATAATCGCGCCCATGGCTTCGAGACCGGCTATATGCAGATTCACCGGACGCGTGCCGATGGCACAGCCGCCCGGCAGCGACACATCGGCGCGACCGAAGCGTGTCACCAGCGGCCCCAGCACCAGGATGGAGGCGCGCATGGTTTTCACCAGTTCGTAGGGCGCGTAGAACTCGCGGATACTGTTGGGGTCTACCTCGATGCGCATGCGTTCGTCGATGGTGACGCCTACCCCCATGCGCCCCAGCAATTCGATGGTGGTGGTTACGTCATGCAGATGCGGCACGTTACCGATGGTGATGGGACCGTCCGCCAACAGGGTGGCGGCCAGGATCGGCAGCGTGGCGTTCTTGGCGCCGGAGATGCGGATTTCGCCCTCAAGCGGCCGGCCGCCGCTGATAAGAAGTTTGTCCAAAGCTGTTGTCCTGGGGTTTTTGTTAGGGGTCGCGCGCGTCACGCCATTCTTGCGGCGTCAGCGTACGCAGGCTGAGCGCGTGGATCTCCCGTCCCATGCGTTCCCCCAGGGTCGCATACACCATCTGGTGACGCGCCAGCAGCCGCTTGCCGGTGAATTCCGGCGATACGATCACGGCCTCGAAATGGGTACCATCATCGCTCTGTACGCGGACCTGCGCGGCGGGCAGCCCCTGGACGATGAGACGCTCGATGTCGGCGGGGTTCAACGCTGCTCTCCACGGGACACGAAGAACGGAATACTTAAATACTATGAGTGATGATACCCGATTGCCCGGTGCCACCGGAACCGGCGGCTGCCGGCCAGCTGCGCAAAACGTGTATCATGACGGCTCCACCCGCACGCCCGGCTTTCCAGGCGAACGACCATGAACAGGACCGACGACACCGCCACCCTGCTCCGTCTCGCGCGTCAGGTTCTGGATACCGAGGCGGCAGCGGTCACGGCGCTCGGCCCGCGCCTCGACGAGCACTTCGCCGCGGCCTGCCGCCTGCTGCTCGCCTGCCGCGGACGCGTGGTGGTGATGGGCATGGGCAAATCCGGGCACGTGGCCAACAAGATAGCCGCCACCCTGGCCAGCACCGGCACGCCGGCCTTCTATGTGCACCCCGGCGAGGCCAGCCACGGCGATCTCGGCATGGTCACCGGCGAGGATGTGGTGCTGGCGCTGTCCAACTCCGGCGAGACCAGTGAACTCATCACTATCCTGCCGCTCATCAAGCGGCTGGGTGTCACGCTCATCACCTTCACCGGCCAGCCAAACTCCACACTCGCGAAAGCCGCTAATGTGAATCTGGATGTATCCGTGGCGCAGGAAGCCTGCCCGCTCAATCTCGCACCCACAGCCAGCACCACCGCGGCGCTGGCCATGGGCGATGCACTGGCGGTGGCGCTGCTGTCGGCGCGCGGCTTCACCGAAGAGGACTTCGCCCGTTCCCATCCCGGCGGCAGTCTTGGCCGGCGTCTGTTGCTGCGCGTGGCCGACATCATGCACAGCGGCGAGGGTGTGCCTGCTGTACCGGAGGGCGCAGCGCTCAGCGCAGCGCTGCTGGAAATGACCCGCAAGGGGCTCGGCGTTACCGCCATCGTGGACAGGCACAGGCATGTGGCCGGCATCTTCACCGACGGCGATCTGCGTCGTGCCCTCGACAAACAGATCGACGTGCACCGCGCCAAGATCGACGAGGTCATGACGCGCAGCTGCACGACGGTGCTGCCGGAGATCCTCGCCGGCGAAGCGCTGCATCTGATGGAGAGTCGCAAGTTCAATGCCCTGCTGGTGGTGGACGAACAGCGCAAACTCATCGGTGCGCTCAACATGCATGACCTGTTGCGCGCCGGCGTGGTGTGACATGGCCCGCATCCGCGAACTGGCTGCGCGTGTGCGCCTGGTTGTATTCGACGTCGATGGCGTGTTCACTGACGGCCGGCTGTACTACGGCAGCGACGGCGCGGAACTGAAAGCCTTCCACACTCGTGACGGCCATGGCATCAAGATGCTGCTCAAGCACGGCATCCAGGTGGCGGTGATCTCCGGGCGCGAATCCGCCGCCGTGACCCGCCGTGTGCAGGAACTCGGCATCAAATACGCGT
>JAGWNO010000116.1 GCA_028871235.1 Gammaproteobacteria bacterium | reverse complement strand
GTTGATCCTCCCCGAGGTCATGAATGAAGGGCACGTGATACTCGCCGCCAACAAGATCCTGCGCAGCATGGCTGTATCTTTCGAGGTGGATAATCACATCATTTCCGTGGGCACCAACATAGGCATCGCATTGTTTCCGGACCATGCCGGCAAACCAGATGCGCTGCTGCAGCGTGCGGAACTGGCACTGACCGATGCCGCCCGCAGCGGCGTGCCCTATCTGATGTACTCGGACGCCGCCACGGATGAGATCGCGGACGACTGGGATATGGAGAGCGACCTGGATGCGGCTCTTGAAAACGGCGAACTGGAGATTTATTACCAGCCCAAGATCAACCTGCGTGGCGGGCTGCTGTCCGGCGCGGAGGCGCTGCTGCGCTGGCGCAGCCCCAAACGCGGCCTGGTGCCGCCCAACGTCTTTATCCCCGTAGCTACCCGTACCGGCCAGATCAAGGCGGTCACCTGGTCGGCCATCAACATGGCGCTGCAACATTCCGTTAATTGGCCAATGCGTTTCGGTCCACTGACCGTAGCCATCAACATCGCACCGACACTACTGGAGGATGATTCGCTGGTGAACCGGGTGGCCGACGCTATGGGCATGTGGGGCGCCAAGCCTAGCCGCTTGATACTGGAAATCACCGAAACCGCCGTGATGAGCAATCCCGACATGAGCTTCGGCACCATACGCGAGCTCAAGACCAAGGGTGTGGCAGTATCCATCGACGATTTCGGCACCGGCTACTCCTCGCTGGTCAATTTCAAGAGCATCCCCGCATCGGAACTCAAGATCGACAAAAGCTTCGTGGTGAACATGCAGACCAGTAAAGCGGATGCCAATATCGTACGCACCGTCATCGGCCTGGGACAGGCCTTTGACCTGCAGGTGGCGGCAGAGGGCGCGGAAAGCATGCAGATACTCAGGACGTTGGCAGCCATGCAATGCAACTACGCCCAGGGCTACTACATCAGCCAACCGGTGCCGGCCTCGGCTTTCGTGCAATTCGTCAACGAGTACGTGCCGCCGGTGTTCTGAGGCTCCGCCTCACCTGGCTGTGAAGGTGTAATGCAACAGGATGCCGGCAAACACCGCCGCGCCAAACCAGTTGTTGTTCATGAACGCCTGGAAGCAAAGCTGCGGGACGCGACGGCGGATGAGCATCTGCTGATAAACAGCGAACAGCAGCGCGCATGACACGCCGGCGTAATACACCACACTCATCTGCGTCCGATACCCCACCAGCACCAGATCCAGCAGCAACAATACCTGCAGGATGCCGATGATTGCGCGGTCGAGGTCACCGAACAGGATGGCGGTGGATTTCACGCCAATCTTGATATCGTCGGATCGATCCACCATGGCATACATGGTGTCATAGACCGTAGACCAGATAATGTTGGCGATGAATATGAGCCAGGCCACCCGGGGAACATGGTTTGTCACCGCCGCGTAGGCCATGGGGATGCCCCAGCCGAAGGCCAGACCCAGATAGGGTTGCGGCAGATAAGTGTACCGTTTCATGAACGGGTATGAGACCGCCAGCGCCAGACCGACTATGGCGAGGTACAGGCTCAGGCGGTTAAGCAGCAGCACCAGTCCCAGGGCGGCGAGCCCCAGTACCACGAACAGGATCATGGCTTCCAACACGCTTACTTCGCCTGTGGCCAGCGGCCGCCCGCGGGTGCGCTGCACGCGTGGATCAAAGTTGCGATCGGCGAAATCATTCATGATGCAGCCGGCGGAACGCATGATGAATGCGCCCATAACGAAGATGGCAAACAGTGCCGGTGTCGGGCGGCCGTCGGCCGCCAGCCACAGGGCCCACAGCGTGGGCCACAGCAGCAGGAAGCTGCCGATAGGGCGGTGCAGGCGCATCAGCCGTATATACGCCCAAGCGCGCCCGCCGGCTGCCGGCAGCCATTGTCGTAGCAGCCGGCTATAACGCAGCTGCCGCCACAGAGGCCGTAAGCGTGGGTCCATCAGCAGTCTCCTTCACGCAGAAAGCATTCATAGATGAGCAGCCGGGCATCCCGCACCCGCAGCACGGAACGGCGCGCCCAGAGCGCGGCGGGTGCTGCCTTGCAGCTTCGCACCGCCGCACTATAAAGCGGGTGGTTTTTGCCCAGCCTGGCAATCTCGATAGGACCGCGTTGCGTATCCGGCTCGGCGAACACCCGCTCCCCAAGCGGGCGCACACCCAGTTCAGCAAGCCAGCGCCCATCAAATCGGACGGCGGCCAGCGTCCGTGCATACACCCAGGGCTCGCGGCCGCACAGATACACCTCACGCCGACGTGCGGCCGCACCCGGTGGCAACGCCAGCAGTCCGGCGTCCTCGACGCACAGTTGCGTTTCGTCCTCGTTCAGAACCTGCACATGAAAAACCGCGCCGGCGGCGACCCGCAGCTTTTCCGTGAGCGAACCGGCATGCGTCAACCAGCTCCACAGTCCGACGGGGCGCTGGTCACCGGGCCATGCAGCCAGCGGCCGCCAGACACCGGACGTCGGCGTTATCGTGAGGCCCTGTACCATGCCCGCTCCCGGTAAGTCGCGCGTCATTGTAATGCTCAAGCGCGGGCGTACCGGCCGCCATCACCGAGCCAGCGCTGCACGATCAGCGGCACCCGCTCCGGATATTGCTTCAGCAGCAACATTGCCGCCCGCTGCACCCGCGGGATCAGCGGCGCGTCGCGGTTGAGGTCGGCGATGCGCAGTTGCAGCTCACCCGCTTGACGTGTACCCAGCATCTCGCCGGGACCACGCAGTTCCAGATCGCGGCGCGCGATCTCGAAGCCGTCGTTAGTGCTGCGCATCGCTTCCAGCCGCGTGCGCGCGGCGCTCGACAGCGGTGCACGATAGAGCATCACGCAGCTGGACTCCACGCTGCCGCGGCCCACCCGGCCGCGCAATTGGTGCAGCTGCGCCAGGCCCAGGCGTTCCGCATTCTCGATGATCATGAGACTGGCATTGGGCACGTCCACGCCCACCTCGATAACCGTCGTGGCCACCAGCAGCTGCACATGACCCGCCTTGAAATGCGCCATGATGGCGTCTTTCTGCTGCGGTTTCAGGCGGCCATGCAGCAGACCGATGTGCAGTTCCGGCAGTGCCGCGGTGAGCGCATTGGCGGTGTCTTCCGCTGCCTGACATTGCAGCACTTCCGATTCCTGGATGAGCGGACATACCCAGTACACCTGACGGCCTTGCGCACCGGCATGACGCACGCGCGCCACCACTTCGTCACGGCGTGTGTCGGAGAGCGCCACCGTCTTGACCGGGGTGCGGCCAGGAGGCAGTTCATCGATGGATGACACGTCCAGATCCGCATAAGCGGTCATGGCGAGGGTACGCGGGATGGGTGTGGCCGTCATGATGAGCTGGTGTGCATGCCGGTCTGCCGCCGCGCCCTTGTCGCGCAACGCTAACCGCTGGTGTACACCGAAACGATGCTGCTCATCGATGATCACCAGCGCCAGATTTGCGAAGCTGACGTCATCCTGGAAGAGCGCATGGGTACCGATGACCAGCGGCGCGGCACCGCTCTGCAGCCTGGTGATGGCCTGCGCCCGCTTGCCCGTCTTCAGCCGGCCGCTGAGCCACAGGGGGGCGATCCCCAGCGACGCAAACCAGCGGTGAAAATTGCGGTAATGCTGTTCCGCCAGCAATTCCGTGGGCGCCATGAGCGCCACCTGATAGCCGGCCTCGATGCACCGCAGTGCCGCCAGCGCCGCCACCACCGTCTTGCCGCAGCCCACATCACCCTGCAGCAGCCGCATCATGGGATGAGGTTCACCCAGGTCACGGAAGATCTCCACCGTGACCCGCTGCTGCGCCCGCGTCAGCTGGAACGGCAGCCTGCTGCGAAACAGTGCCGGCAGGCGGCCGGCGCCACCGACCACGAGCGCGTGGCTCCTGTCCGCCGCCAACCGCAGCTGGCGCAGACTCAGATGGTGGGCCAGCAGTTCCTCAAAAGCCAGGCGCTGCTGGGCCGGATGGCTGCCATCCATGAGCGCCGCCATCGACGCATCGGTCGGCGGGCGATGCACATAGCGCAGTGCCTCGGTGAGCGCCGGCATGCTGCTTTCCGCCAGCAGCTCCGGCGGCAGCAATTCCGGCAACGGCGCTGCCTTGGTTTCCAGCAGTTGCAGCGCCTGGTCGGTGAGATACCGCAGCTTCGCCTGGGCAATGCCTTCAGTGGCTGGATAAATGGGTGTGAGTACCGATTCATCCGGCGGCGTCACCCCCTCCTGCAACAAGCGGTACTCGGGATGAATCATCTCCAGCGTCACCGCACCGGGACGGGTCTCACCATAACAACGCAGGCGTGCGCCGCGGGCGAGTGCGTTGGCCTGCGCCAGGTTGAAGTAGAAGAAACGCAAGGTGAGTGCGCCGGTGCCGTCGCTGATGCGGACCAGCAGCATGCGCCGGCGGCGGAACACCGTCTCGGTCAACTCCACCCGGCCATCCACCACTGCAGGCACGCCGCCTCGCAATGCGCCGATGGGCGTGATGCGGCTGCGGTCCTGGTAACGCAACGGCAGATGGAACAGCAGATCCGAGAGCGTGTGGATGCCGAGGCGTGCCAGCCTGTCCGCCAGTTGCGGTCCGATGCCGCGCAAGCGTGTGACCGGTGCGGAGTGCTCCAGGTTCACAGCCGCGGACAGGTGCGCCGCAGTCACACCACCATCACCGCATCCACTTCCACCCGCGCACCGCGCGGCAGCGCCGCCACTCCGAGCGTGGTGCGCGCCGGATAGGGTGCTTGGAAGTATTCGCTCATGACCTCGTTCACCTTGGGAAAGTGTGCCAGGTCCGTCAAGTAGATGGTCAGCTTGACCACGTCTTCCAGACCGCGGCCCGAGGCCGCCGCCACCGCCTGCAGGTTGTTGAACACGCGGCGGATCTCGGCGCTGATATCGCCCGTCAACAGTTCGCCGGTACCGGGATCCAAGGCGATCTGGCCGGACAGGTACACGCTGTTGCCGGCGCGCACCGCCTGGGAATAGGGGCCGATGGCCTTGGGGGCATGGTCAGTGTAGATGGCTGTGCGCGTCATGCATGTTCCTTAGTGACAGCTGATGATTTTACATTCGAGGCGTGGGTATATTTGATGACGCAATCGGACAGTACGGTATCTGCGCCATACACGGTTCAGGCGCGGGTCCGCTGTATGCGCATGACCTGCGGCAAGGCGCGCAGGCGCCGCAGGATCCGGGCCAGATGCTGGCGGTCATGCACGCCGAACACAAAGGTGAGCACCGAACTCAATTCGTCGCGCTCCTGCAGATTCACATGCTCGATATTGGAGCCCATCCCGGCGATGGCGGCGGCCACGGTGGCCAGTACGCCGCGCTGATTGGCGACGTCGGCACGAATCTCCACCGGAAAGTCGCGCTTGATGCGTTTCTCCCATTCCACCTCGATCCATTTGTCAGGCTGGCCACGGTATTCAGCCAGGTTGCCGCAGTCGTCGCGGTGGATGACGATACCCTTGCCGGCAGTGAGCATGCCGACGATGGCGTCGCCCGGGATGGGATGACAACAGCGCGCGAAGGTGACCACCATGCCTTCGGTGCCGCGGATGGCCAGCGGCGTACCGGGCTTGCCGGCCTCCTTGCCGGTGTCATGGGCAGGCATGAGGCGGCGCGCCACCAACGGCGCCAGGTGCTGGCCGAGACCGATGGATTCAAACAGCTCGTCGTTGTCTTCCAGCTTGAATTCCCTGATTACCGCGGCAAGCTGCGTATCTGGAATCTTGCTCAATTTCATCGATAGCGGTGTCAACGCCCGTTCCAGCAGGCGCCGGCCCAGTTCTACGGCATCCTCGTGGCGCAGGTTCTTGAGGAAATGCCGGATATTGGCACGCGCCTTGGCAGTCACCACAAAATTGAGCCAGACGGGGTTGGGGCGGCCTTGGGCAGCGGTGATGATCTCCACTGTCTGACCATTCTCCAACGGCGTCCGCAGCGGTACCAGCCGCCTGTTTATCTTGGCCGCCACGCAGGCGTTGCCCACATCGGTATGCACCGTGTAGGCGAAATCCACGGCGGTGGCGCCGCGCGGCAGGCGGTGAATGTCGCCGTGGGGCGTAAACACATAAACCTCATCCGGGAACAGGTCAACCTTCACATTCTCCAGGAATTCCATGGAATTGCCGGCGCCCTCCTGCATCTCCAGCACGCCCTTCAGCCATTCGCGGGCGCGCACTTCCGGCGCGGTGGCGCCACCCTCACCGGTCTTGTAAAGCCAGTGGGCGGCGATGCCTGAAGCCGCCACCTTGTCCATATCCTCGGTACGGATCTGCACTTCCAGTGGCACGCCCTGCGGACCGATCAATACCGT
>JAGWNO010000184.1 GCA_028871235.1 Gammaproteobacteria bacterium | reverse complement strand
GGCGGAGGCGCAGACGCTTGAAGTGCTGCGTTTCCACGGTATCACCAAATTCCCGGATGGCACCATGGATGTGAGCCGCGCCGCCAGCAAGCACAACATGACCGATGTGGCGGCGCGCATCGGCCTGGGCCAGCTCAAGCACCTGGATGAATTCAATCGCAAGCGCCGGCAGCTCGCTTACCGTTATTTCGAGCTGATGGGCGCTGACCGGCTGGGTGTGGTGCCGGCGCGCGGCGACCAGGGCCACAGCTGGCACATGTTCACGCTGCTGCCGAAATACAACCGCGACTGTCCCGACCGCAGGACACTCAGGGAGCGCATGCACCGGCGCGGCATCGGTCTTGGCATACACTACCAGGCGTTGAACCAGTTCAGCCTCTACCGGAAACTCGGCTATCGCGAAGGCCAGTTTCCGAATGCGGAGCGCATCGGCACCGAGACCGTGACCCTGCCGTTGTTCCCCAGCATGGAATTGCCCGACGTCGAGCGGGTGTGCGGGGCACTGGCCGAGTGCCTCAAGGGCTGAGTTATCCAGGAGTACGCGGATATGAAACAAGAAAAGCATGACCGTACACCGGAAGTATCGGTGGTCATCCCCGTCTACAACGAGCAGGAATCCCTGGCGACGCTGTTCGCGCGGCTGTATCCCGCCATGGACGCCCTCGGCCGGAGTTACGAGTGCGTGTTCGTGGATGACGGCAGCGCCGACCGTTCCGCGGCCATGCTGCGCGAGCAGTTCGAGAAGCGCGCGGAGGTGACACGCGTGGTGCTGCTGCAGAGCAACTTCGGCCAGCATGCGGCCATCCTCGCCGGTTTCAGCGCGGCGCGCGGCGCCCGCGTGGTCACCCTGGATGCGGATCTGCAGAACCCGCCGGAAGAGGTGGGCAACCTGCTCAATAAAATGGATGAAGGATACGATTATGTGGGCACCATCCGGCGCAAGCGCCAGGATCTGATGTGGCGCAAACTCGCCTCGCGTGCCATGAACCATTTGCGGGAGCGCATCACCAGGGTGCGCATGACCGACCAGGGCTGCATGCTGCGCGCCTACGCGCGGCACGTGGTGGATGCCATCAACAACACCAGCGAGATCAACACCTTCATCCCGGCGCTCGCCTACCTGTACGCGCTCAAGCCGGTGGAGATCGAGGTGGAA
>JAGWNO010000115.1 GCA_028871235.1 Gammaproteobacteria bacterium | reverse complement strand
TCCCGGCTCATCTTACTTTACGTAATCCGGGCTTGACCAGTCCTGGCCTAGGGTGCCAGTGAGGGTACACCCGGCCCGTTCCATCCGGTACAGGTGAAGTGTGACCCAGTGCACATTCCATTTCTTTCTGACCCGGCCCGCTCCTGACAACCGCTGTGCGTTGCGGCAAGCAGTCCTGGTGCGGCATGCGGGAATTCACCGGGCCCGGGAGACATGGGCATCAGACGGGAGACTGTCTGCTGTTCAAGAACGCCACGCCCGGGTCGGCGCCGTACAACGCGCTACTGCCCCTTGCCGTCACCGGCCGCAAAACCGAGGACGGTGGCCTGGATATCGCTGTTCAGATCCTGGGCCACCTGATCCATGAGCCGCTGATGGGCAAGCTGCGGATCCGTGGCGGACACCTTGATATCCCAGCGGTGCACGCCATGTGCCTGACCGCCGTTGTTGGCATTGAGCGTCACCTGCAGGGTGCCGGTCACCCAGTACCAGCCGTCGCGCGGCTCCAGATCCGCGTAATTGAGATTCGCGGTCATGTTGTAATCGGCGCTGTCGGTCACGGTGAATCCGGCATTGGCCAGCGCGCCGGCCAGGAGCTTCTGCAGCGCCGGGCTATTCTGGCCGTCCGCCTGGGCAGAGATTTTCAGCTGTGCCAACAGTGCGGCGCGATCGGCTTGCAGCCTGCCCAGCGGCCAAATCGGCGGCATACCGCGACCGGTAATGTCCACCACCTGCAATTCCTGCTGCAACGCGGCGCGCGCCCTCTGGGCGTTCAGCGCGCGGCTGGCGGCGGCGATTTTCACGAACAGGTCAGTGCTCGCCTGTGCGCCGCTCATGTAGGCCTGGGTGCTGGCATCCAGGTCCGCGATCTGCTGGCGCAGCGCCGCATCAGTCTTGAGACGCGAGAGCGCCGCCAGCGCATAGAACTGCTGCGTCACCGGGTCCTGCCAGGTAGCGACGATTTCCACGCCGTGCAACAGCTCATCGGTTTGCGTACTGATGTTGCGGCTCACGTCCAGGCTGTTCTTCGCCGGGCCCGTGGCAGTCTGTGCATAGGACGACACGTCCTTGGTCTGCTCGCTGACGTTCACCGCGAAGATCT
This sequence comes from Gammaproteobacteria bacterium, assembly GCA_028871235.1. Classification (GTDB taxonomy): domain Bacteria; phylum Pseudomonadota; class Gammaproteobacteria; order Natronospirales; family REEB76; genus REEB76. Next base: position 5,307 of record JAGWNO010000115.1, on the reverse strand, counting down.
TGGCGAGGTCGGCGCGGGCGCGGTCCTTGGCGATGCCGAGGTTATCCGCTTGGCCGCGCCCCAGCAGGTAGCTGGACACCGGGTATCTGGCGCTGCCCCCCAGCACCCAGTCCGGTTGTGCGTTCGGTTTGGTGGCCTGGCTGCAGGCGGCCACCGCGCCCAGCAGTACCATCAGGAATAGCGACATCTTGCGTGTGTTCACGGTGATTGCCTCTCAGTGTCAAAAGGAAACCCAGTGCCAGCTGGTGAAGGTCATCCGCCCCGCCTGGATCACCACGTTGTTGAAAACCCTGGTGGTGACCACGCCACCATAACGCCCCATGAGCTGCACCGTGACATTATATGTGCCCGGCGGTAAGCGCAGGCGCGCCAGCTGGATGTCATCGGGCAGCGTATTCCAGATGCGCGTGTCGGGCTGGTCCACCAGCGCGCCGAAAAGGCTCACGAACGCACCCATGCCCTGATGCTTCTTGTCGACCTGGTTGGCGGCCACCTCGCGGATGACGTTGCGCGCCACTTCATCGGCGATGAGCTTGGGCATGGCGGCGGCCAGCGCCCTGGCGGCATCCGCGGCGATGCTCTCCACGCGCTGGGTGGTCGCGTCCTGGCCGCTTACCTGCACCACGGCGTCGCCGACAGCGGGCACCCGCCGCTTGAGGGACGGCAGCGCAATGGTGTAGAAATGAAAATTCACGGGACTCTGCACCACGCTCTGGATGGGTATCTTGTTGGGCGCCAGGCCGTTGTTGAAGATGAATACCAGCTGCCCGTCAGGATCGCCGCCGTCCGCCATCACCGGTGGCCATGAATCGATGCCGAAGCGCCGCTTGTAATCAGCGAGTTCCTGTGTGAGTCCCAGATAATCCGCGAACCGGCACAGGCTCAGCTGCAGATCCGGCGGAATGGCGTCGTCCGGCACGCCCTCGGCATGATAGGCCTGGTAGGCCTGACGGTAGGCGATCATGGCATCGCTCCACTGGCCCAGATCCTCGTACACCAGTCCGGAGAAATACCGCGCGAAGGCATCCCCGCCGTGGGGCGCCGCATCGGTCTGCGGATACAGCCGCCGCAGCAACAGGTCGATTTGCTGCACTTCCACCAGCGCCGCATCCGGCTTGCCCAACTGCAGGTAATTGAGCGACTGATAGACGTGCAACAGCAGCCGCTCGTAGAGCGCGCCTTCATAGCTGCGCAGGTTCTCGCTGAGCGTGAGCGCGCCGGCGGTCTCGGTGAGGCTGGTGGCTTCAAGATATTCCATCAGGTGCTTCGCTCCCTCGAATGCCGCCACGCTGTCGGCATAATCGCCCTGCATGCGCAGGATCATGCCTCTGTTGAGCAGATACAGCGCCTCGCTATGCCCGCCGGAAAGCGGTTGCAGCGCCTTGAGGGCGGCGTCCGGGCGGTTTGCCGCCAACGCCATGTCCACGTCCTGCATGCTGCCGCGGTAAGTGGCGCAACCGCCCGCCAGCAACAACAGGCCGATGCATGCGCCGCGATACACACGCCGTCGCCTCAGCGTCCTGCTCCTGCGCGGGACGTTCCAGTCGCGATCCGCGGCCATGCGGTCCGTTTAGAAACGGAAGCCGCCGCGTTCGACGACCTTCTTGATCTTCTTCTGCCCCACCCAGGCGATCACGTTGGTGCGCATGTTGATAAGACGCAGATCCACCTGGTAGTACTTGACGGCTTTGTCGCCCGCCGCATCGATGATGGTGCTGATGGTGCCCTGCATCATGAAGTTGGCGCCGGTCTCCTGCCCCATGGGATTGCGGGTGGCTTCCGAGGCATTCAGGTCCTGATCCTGGCGCTCCCCGCGCACCTCACCGCGCTGGTTCGAGGACGCCACGAACTGCACCTTGCCGGAATTGATGAGTTCGCGCTGGATGTTGTCAATGAACGTCGGCACGTTGATATGCTCGGAACTGATATTGCGGATATCTCCCACTATAACCGTGGGCTGTCGGCTGCCATGCGCCGACTCGAAGTTGCCCAGCCACGGGTCACCCAGCATCTGGCTGATCATCTCCTCGGCGGTGAGGCGCGCATCGGTGTCATTCCAGTAGCCGCTGACATCGGTCACCTGATCCGGCGAGATGCGCTGTACTGTCGGCGTGGTCGAACAGCCGGCGAGCAGGCCCAGCGCGGCGAGCGCCATGATGGACGGAAAATAGCGACGCTGGAATCTCATTGCTGGCTCCCTTTCGTCATGCTGTCAAACAGGTTGTCCGCGTGATTGGCAAAATAATTCTTGAAGCCGGCGTTCATCTCGTTGGAACCCGCCACCAGCATCTTCACATTCTTCATGTCGAGCTCCGCCAGGCTCCAGATTGAGCCGGTCTTGGGATCGCGCCAGTGGGCGATTATCTGCGCGCCGCTGACGTTCTGGTTGGTGATGTTCTCGATCTGCCGGGACACCGATTGCTCATTCTGTTGATCCTGGTTCATGCCAGCGGCGGCGGCATAATCCTGCGACACCACGTGCATGAAGGACGACAGTACCCGCGCCACTTCCGCGCGGGCGCGTTCATCGGCGGTGGATGTCTGCAGGGACAGGTCGTTCATGCCGGGCGCGGAGCCGATGCCGTGGATGAGGCGGCCGTTCTGGTCGTTGAGCGCCTGGCTGCCCTTGTTCACCCAGTCGGGGGCGCCCTTGATGCCCAGATTGCTTTCCACCACTGTGCGGCTCGAGCAGGCTGCGAGCCCTATGACTGCCGCCAGCAGCAAGCTCATATAACCGATGCGTTTCAACGAGTTCATGGATATCTCCTGCAGTCCTTGATGAATAATGATGCCCGGCCCTTCCCGGTGCTGGATTCAGGCTGGCTATGCTACGCCAGCGCCACCGTCGAGGCAGCCCCCATAGCCGCCCCCAACGGCTGCCGCTTAACCGATAACAACGCGACCAGCCGCTGCAGGTGGACAACTTGCGGCTGCTTTGGCCGTCAGGGTGCGACGGGGTTAAGCTTATGACAATCGTCTTGTTGCTGGAGTTGCCATGCGCCGAATCGTGCTGATGCTTGTCACCGCGCTGTGCGGCGGTTGTGCCAGTTATGCGGCCCACGAACAGGCGCGTGCATTGGCCGTGGCCGTGAAGGACGACCAGACCTGCCTGTCCCGGGGACTGCGCTTCCCGCAGCCGGAGTATGTGACCTGCCGCCTGCGGATTGACGATGCGCGTCTCCACAAGGACTGGATGAACCTGCAGCTCATGCACCAGACCCAGTATCAGACTCCCTATATGCCGCCCGCCTACCCCGGCCGGGAAACCTATCGGCCCCTGGACCGGGATCGTTACCACTGCCGTTACACCACCGAAAATGGCCAGGACTACATCCTCTGCGGCGAAGATAATCGCAACTGACCGCCCCGGAAAATCCCTGTACGCGCGCATCTACACTGCCGTGCGCCGTATCCCCCGTGGCCGGGTCAGCAGTTACGGCCGCATCGCCCGGCAGGTGGGCGGCTGCACGGCCCGGCAGGTGGGCTATGCCATGGCGGCCTTGCCGGCAGGCTCCGCGGTGCCCTGGCACCGGGTGATCAATCACCGTGGGGAGATCAGCGGCCGCAGAGCGGGGGATGGGGCCGCCTTGCAGCGGGCCCGGCTGGAGTCCGAAGGTGTGGATTTTGACCGCCGCGGCCGGGTGGATCTGCGACAGCGGGGTTGGCCCATTCCCTGATCTTCTACACAAGAATTGGGTATAGCTGTACTTGACTATTATTAACTTAATAATATACTTTGATTACCAATACAGCGCACTTTAAATGGCGGTAACAGTGACCGAGGACGAGGGCCATCTGCGCAAATTCCAGAAGGAGCTCAATGCCGGCATCGTGGCGCTGGTGCTGCTGGCCACCCTGGCGGAAGCCAGGGAGCCCCTGTACGGCTATCAGATCGCCAAACAGCTGCAGCAGGACGAGGTCGAGAACGCCGTCATGAAGCAGGGCACCCTCTACCCGGTGCTGCGCTCACTCTCCGCCAGCGGCCTCCTGGACAGCTATGTGGAACCGTCCGTCTCCGGTCCGCCGCGGCGCTACTACACCATCACCGCCGCCGGCCGCGCGGTGCTCGGCCAGTGGAAAGACGCCTGGGTCACCACCCGGGATTTCGTGAACACCATCTTGAAGGATAAAGGACAGCCGTCATGACCAAACCCGTGCCCCGTACCATCCAGGAGTACCTGGAGCAATTGCGCGCAGCGCTCGCCGGCGCCGATCCGGCGCTCATCCAGGACGCCCTGTACGACGCGGAGGAATACCTGCGCGGCGAGCTGCACGAGCATGCGGACAAGACCGAAGAACAGCTGCTCGCCGCCATTGCCACCAGCTACGGCGCGCCGGAGGAAGTGGCCGAAGCCTACCGTACCACCGAGGCCAAGGTGCAGGCGGCGCTGCGCACGCCGCGGCCAAAGAAGCGTTCCACGGCACTGGGCAGATTCTTCGGGGTGCTGGCCGATCCGCGCGCCTACACCTCACTTTTCTACATGCTGCTGGCGCTGGCCACCGGCATCTTCTACTTCACCTGGGTGGTCGCCGGCACCGCATTGTCCTTCGGCCTCATGCCGCTCATCATCGGCATACCCTTCTTCCTGCTGTTCCTGGGCAGTGTGCGCATGCTGTCGCTGGTGGAGGGCCGCATCGTCGAGACCTTCCTGGGGGTGCGCATGCCGCGGCGGCCGCCCCATCCGGGCGGCCCGGTGCCATTGTTCACCCACATCAAGGAACTGCTGGCGGACCCACGCACCTGGTCCACGATGCTCTACATGCTGCTGCAGATGTTCCTGGGCATCTTCTATTTCACCCTGGTGATAGCCTGGCTGGCCATTTCCCTCTCGCTGATATTCTCACCGCTGGCGACGCTCTGGGGTGGGTTGCAGCTGGATCTCGACAACCTGACCATAATCCCGCTGTCATTCACTCCCATGCTGATCATCATCGGCATCCTGCTGCTCATCGGCCTGATGCACGCGGTCCGCGGCATCGGCTCCATGCACGGCCACATCGCCAAGGGACTGCTGGTCAGGCTGAGTGATTGATTCCCAGGCACAAATAAGAATGGCTTACGGACTCATACGCACAAGCCATTGACTTGATGGTGCCGGAGGACGGTGCCTTTGCGCGCGCACTGCGCGCGCCGGCCGCACGCCCCCACAGGGATGTGGGGGCTGGTCAGCGCACCAGGGAGGGTTCGGCGAGTAGGACGTGTTCCGCTTGATGGTGCCGGCGGAGGGTGAGGACGGTGTCTTTGCGCGCGCCCCGCGCGCGCCGGCCGAACGCCCACACAGGGATGTGAGGGCTGGTCAGCTCACC
>JAGWNO010000114.1 GCA_028871235.1 Gammaproteobacteria bacterium | reverse complement strand
TGATTCAACATATATTATTGTTGTGGACATGGACCGAAGCGCATTTACCTCGTCATCACTCAAATGAGGTTGTATTGTTGAACAGCCAACAATAAAAAGCGCCAGTAATGCAAGCGGTAAAACAGATAGCACCTGTATCACTCTTCGCACTGGAAGTCTGCTCATATCAGTCACCCCCATATTTGAAAGGTAATGTTGCCACCTGCGAGTTCAGATGAGTATGAAGCACCAGACCAGCACGGTATTCAGCAAGGCAATCATCACCGCCGCCGAGCCGAGATCTTTGGCAAGGGCGGAGAGTTCATGGGGTTCCTTACCGATGCGATCCACGGCGATTTCAATTCCGGTGTTGAGCAATTCGGTCAGCAACACCAGCAACAGGCTGCTGATGAGCAGCGCCCGGTCCGCGCCCGTGGATCCCAGCCATATTGCCAGCGGGATGCCGGGAACCAGGGCGAACATATCGAGTCGCAGAGCTTCTTCGTTTCGCAGTCCTCAGTGGAGCGCATTCATTCCCACACGCGCAGCGCGCAGCAGTCGCCTGATACCGGTGATTCCATCCGTAGCGCGCGCCACATTCATTGGCTGTGATCAGCCACCCAGCACCTTAAGGGCGGCTTGGTAATCCGGCTCATTGGCGATTTCCTGGACCATCTCCGTATAGATCACCCTGTCGTTGGCATCCAGCACCACCACGGCACGCGCCGTGACTCCGGCCAGCGGCCCGTCCTGAATCAGCACACCGTAATCCTGCGCGAATTTCCTGTCGCGCATGAGCGCCAGCGGGGTCACGTTTTCCAGGTGTTCGATGCCGCAGAAGCGCCCCTGGGCGAACGGCAGATCCGCGGACACGATCAATATCACCGTATCCTTGTGGGTCTTGGCGTGTTCATTGAACTTCCTGGTGGACAGGGCGCATGTCGGCGTGTCCAGGCTCGGTACGATATTCAGGAGTTTTTTCTTGCCCTTGAAGTCGGCCAGCGACACGTCCTTCAGGTCCTTGGTGGTGAGCTTGAAGTCCGGCGCCTTGCTGCCGGTTTTCGGCAGCTCGCCGCTGGTGTGGATGGGATTGCCGCGCAGTGTGATCTTGGCCATGGTTGCATCCTCCTCTCGCTGATTAACCGTGATTCACTGAAGAATAGCGACGGGGACCGTCGCTCCTGACTCTGCATTGCGAAATCGCGGCAGGCGGGACCTGCTCCCACGGTACTGAAGGTGGGAGCGGCCGTCCAGGCCGCGCTTCCTCACGGATATTCGCTCAGCGGCGGACAGCCGCACATCAGATTCTTGTCGCCGTACACGTTGTCGGCCCGGCCCACCGGCGGCCAGTATTTGTGCCTGCGCAACGATGCCACCGGGTAGGCCGCCTGCTCGCGGCTGTAGCGGTGGTTCCAGGTGTCGGCGGTGACCATCTCCGCAGTATGCGGTGCGTGCTTGAGCGGGTTGTCCTCCCGGTCCAGTCTGCCCTCCTCCACGGCGCGGATCTCCTCGCGGATGGCGAGCATGGCTTCGATGAAGCGGTCGAGTTCCGCTTTCGATTCCGATTCCGTCGGTTCGATCATGAACGTGCCGGGCACCGGAAAACTCATGGTGGGCGCATGGAAACCGTAATCCGTGAGCCGCTTGGCCACGTCGTCCACGCTGATGCCGCTGCTCTCCTTCAGTGGCCGCAGATCCAGGATGCACTCGTGGGCCACGAGGCCGCCGGGGCCGGAATACAGCACCGGGTAGTGCGGCGACAGCTTCTTCGCCAGATAGTTGGCATTGAGGATGGCGACTTCGCTGGCGGCGGTGAGTCCCTCGGCGCCCATCATGGCGATGTACATCCAGGAGATGGGCAGGATCGAAGCGGAGCCGTAGGGCGTGGCGGAGATGGCGCCGATGCCGTCCTCAGCGCGCACATAGCCGACGCTGCGCAGGTTGGGCAGGAATTTCGCGAGATGCGCGCCCACCGCCACTGGGCCGACACCCGGCCCGCCGCCGCCGTGGGGGATGCAGAACGTCTTGTGCAGGTTGAGGTGCGACACGTCGCCGCCGAACCGGCCGGGGGCGGCGAGGCCCACCATGGCGTTGAGGTTGGCGCCGTCCACGTACACCTGGCCGCCGTGAGCATGCACGATCTCGCAGAGCTGGCGCACGCCCTCCTCGAACACGCCGTGGGTGGAGGGATAGGTGATCATGACGGCGGCCAGATCGTGCCGGTGTTGTTCCGCCTTGGTCTTGAGGTCCGCCATATCCACGTTGCCGTGAGCGTCGCAGGTCACCACCACCACCCGCATGCCGGCCATCTGTGCCGAAGCCGGGTTGGTGCCGTGGGCCGAGGATGGGATCAGGCACACGTTGCGGTGGCCCTGGCCGCGGGATGCGTGATACGCCTTGATGATCAGCAACCCGGCATACTCGCCCTGGGAACCGGCATTGGGCTGCAACGACACCGCCGCATAACCCGTGATCGCCGCCAGCATCTGCTCCAGCTGCGCGACCAGCTCGCGGTAGCCCGCGGTCTGCTCCGCGGGCGCGAACGGATGCATGTGCGCGAACTCGGGCCAACTCACCGGCAGCATCTCGCTCACGGCGTTGAGCTTCATGGTGCAGGAGCCCAGCGGGATCATGCTGCGGTCCAGCGCCAGGTCCTTGTCGGCGAGGCTGCGCAGGTAGCGCAGCATCTCGTGTTCCGAATGGTAGCGGTTGAACACCGGATGCGTGAGATAGCCGCTGGTGCGCACCAGCGCCGCCGGCAGGCCGCTGACTCCCGGCTTTTCGGTATCGAGGGACACGGCCGCAGGACTTTTACGGCCAGCCGACTCGGCAAAGATCGACAACAGCCGCATCACCTCATCGCGGGTGCTGGTCTCGTCCAGCGAGATGCCCACATGCTGGTCGTCCACCACGCGCAGATTCATCTGCCGGCCGTGGGCGGCCGCATGCACGGCGGCGGTGTGCGCGCCGGTCCTGAGCGTGAGCGTGTCGAAGAAATGCGCATTGACCGGCGTGAAGCCAAGCTGTCTCAGTCCGGCGGCCAGCATTGCCGTCAGCCGCTGCACGCGCTCGGCGATGCTGCGCAGCCCCTCGGGACCGTGGTACACCGCATACATGCTCGCCATGATGGCCAGCAGTGCCTGGGCGGTGCAGATGTTGGAGGTGGCCTTCTCGCGGCGGATGTGCTGTTCGCGGGTCTGCAGCGCCAGACGCAATGCCGGTTGTCCCTGGCTGTCCACGGTCACCCCCACCAGCCGCCCCGGCATGGAGCGCTTGAACTCGTCGCGGGTGGCGAGATAGGCGGCGTGCGGCCCGCCGAAACCCATGGGTACGCCGAAACGCTGGGTGTTGCCCACCGCCACGTCGGCGCCCCATTCGCCCGGCGGCATGAGCAGCGCCAGCGCCAGCAGATCCGCGGCCACCACCACGCCGGCCTGGCGCGCGTGCAGCGCCTGCGCGAGTGCGCGGTAATCCCGCACCTCGCCGTTGACGCCCGGATACTGCAGCAGCGCGCCGAAACAATCGCAGTTCGCGGCGGCGTCCGCCTTGCCCACCTGCACGGCGATGTCCAGCGGCCGGGCGCGGGTCTGCACCACCTCGATGGTCTGGGGCAGCACGTCGTCCGCCACGAAGAATGTCCGGGAAGCGGATTTGCTCATGCGCCGCACCAGGGTCATGGCTTCGGCGGCAGCGCTAGATTCATCCAGCATGGAGGCATTGGCGATGGCGAGACCGGTGAGATCCGCGATCATCTGCTGGAAATTCAGCAGCGCTTCCAGACGCCCCTGGGAGATCTCCGGCTGGTAGGGCGTGTAGGCGGTGTACCAGGCGGGATTCTCCAGCAGGTTGCGCAGGATCACCGCGGGCGTGTGGGTAGCGTAAAAGCCCTGGCCGATGAACGATCTGTACACCTGGTTCTTCGCGGCCAATGCTTTCAGCCCGGCCAAGGCGGCGTGCTCCGCTTGCGGCGGGGTGAACGTCCCCAGCGGCAGCCCGTCCTGGCGGCGGATGTTGGCGGGGATCACCGCATCAATGAGCGCGGCGCGGGTGGCGAAACCCAGGTCCGCCAGCATGCTCTGCTGGTCGGCGGCATCGGGGCCGATATGGCGGTCGCTGAAGGCCGCACCCTGTCCGGGCTTTTCCGGCAAAGCGGTGGAAGTCATGGGCAATCCGGTGGCGGCATTCATTTCTCGGCGGATCTCACGATGTATATATACAAAGATGTGACGCAGGTGTCGCGGCAGCGCCGCCTAATGCGCTTCTTCCGCCAGCACCTGCTCGTATCCCCTGGCATCCAGGAGCGTGTTCACGTCCGCGGCATTGGCGGGTTTGATGCGCATGATCCAGGCGCTGTACGGTTCCCGGTTGATCTGCTCCGGCGCATCGGTGAGTGCGGCATTGCCTTCCAGCACTTCGCCGCCGACCGGGCTGTATATATCGGAGGCGGCTTTGACGGATTCCACCACCGCACAGGCTTCACCCGCCTGCACCTTGCGGCCCTGCTGCGGCGCTTCCACATACACCAGGTCACCGAGCGCCTCCTGGGCATGATCGGTGATGCCGATGGTGAGGATGCCGTCGCTGCCGACTTTCACCCACTCGTGGCTCTTGGTGTACCTGAGATCGGCCGGGACTTTGCTCATGTCGTTCTCCTCAGTTCAATCCGATTGCGGGAGTGGTGGTCTCCGCCGCGATTCATAACCCTTGTTGTGGGAGCGGCGGTCTCCGCCGCGATTCCCTATTTCACCAATACTTTACCGTTGCGCACGAACGGCGGCTTCACCACGCGCGCATTGACGAGCTTGCCGCGGATATCCACCTGCAGCGCATCGCCGCTGGCCACCGGCACCCGCGCCAGGGCAATGGAGCGCTGCAGCGTGGGCGAGAACGTGCCGCTGGTGATCTCGCCTTCGCCGGCACCGTCTGCGATCACTTTCTGGTGGCCGCGCAGCACGCCCTTGTCTTCCAGCAACAGCCCCACGAATTTGCGTTTCGGTCCGGCATTGCGTTGAGCTTCGAGCGCAGCGCGGCCGATAAAAACCCGCTCCTCCGGCTCCCAGGCTACGGTCCAACCCAAACCGGATTCCAGCGGGGTGGTGGTCTCGTCCATGTCGGAGCCGTACAGGTTCATGGCGGCTTCGAGGCGCAGCGTATCGCGGGCGCCGAGACCGCAGGGCGCTACGCCCTGCCGGACGAGCGTCTGCCAGAAAGCCGGCGCCTCCGGCGGCGGCAACATGATCTCGAAACCGTCCTCACCGGTATAGCCGGTGCGGGCGATGAAGAAACCGCCGTACTTGAGGGCCGTGAAGGGTTTGAGCGCGAGCGCGGCTGCGCGTGCATCGGCAGGCAGCACCGCGGCGGTTTTCTCCCGGGCGTTCGGTCCCTGCACCGCGATCATCGCCAAATCCCGCTCGATCATTTTCACACCGAAGGGCTGCGCCTGCCGGGCAATCCACGCCAGGTCCTTGTCATGGGTGGCGGCATTCACCACCATGCGGAACCAGTCATCGCGCATGAAATACACGATCAGATCGTCGATGATGCCGGCGTGTTCGTCGAGCATGCAGCTGTAAAGCGCCTTGCCGGATTCGTGCAGCTTGACGACATCGTTGGCCAGCAGTTTGCGCAGGAACTCGCGCACTCGCGCGCCGCCGAGGTCCAGTACCGTCATGTGGGAGACGTCGAACATGCCGGCGTCGCGGCGCACCGCGTGGTGTTCCTCGATCTGCGAGCCGTAATTCACCGGCATGTCCCAGCCGCCGAAATCCACCAGCCGGGCGCCGGCGGCCACGTGGGTTTCGTAAAGCGGTGTGCGTTTGCCCATGGGCACAGGCACCTTATATAAAGTGGCTGAAAATCGAAGGGCGGCGGGTAATCCCACCGCCCGCGTATTATCCGGTGAAGGGGCTGCTCCGGAGGTCGAAAAAACCGCTCCCGGAGGTGCAAAATGATACCGGAAACCCCCACCGGGCACCACGCCGCCCGTGTCCGCACCGGGTATTCCGGTACAGTGAAACATCCCTGAGTTCTGGCAATCGAGTGGAGCTCCGCGGCCGCGGGCGGTGTCGCATGCGGCCATGGGTCATGGCATCTATCCTGCTGGCCGCCAAACCCAGGTTGATACCGCCGCTTAACCTGGAGCGATTGCTTGCAGCCAAGAGAGTGGCGGGGTTAGGTGCGGATCCATCGGCCCCGCAGCCGCAGGCTATGGAAACCAAGTTCCGGCGCCTGATCACGGAAGAGATGTTACCGGGGAAGCACGGACTGTTGCGCCGGGTTATCATGATTTCCGGCCACAGACCCTACCCATCCGGTTTGCGGACTGACCGACAGACTATCGGTCTGTCAAGCCGCCGGTTACCCTGCTCTCCAGAACCGAGGAAATGCTCATGCGCCTTCTCCGTATCCTGCCGGCCGCGCTCCTGGTCACTCTGTCCCTGTGGATAGCCCCGGCCTGGGCGGCCGGCGAACCCGCGGTAACCGCA
>JAGWNO010000113.1 GCA_028871235.1 Gammaproteobacteria bacterium | reverse complement strand
GCCGCTCGCACAAAATCAAAGTGATCCAGCGCATATGGAAACAACGGTCAGCGTCGACATCTCCAGGATCACCTGGAAATCATTGCTTTTGCAGCCGCAATGATTTCTGCTTCGCTCACCAGCACCAGATTGGCCGCCGCCGCCAGCGGAATATAGGAATCCTTGCCCGTCACGCGCTTCTTGAGAATTCCCGGCCCGGCGTGTTCCTCGATGGCGATGAAGATTTCCTCGGAAATGCCGCCGGTCTGGCGGCCCTCGTCCACCACCAGCACCTTGCCGGTCTCCTTGGCGTGCCTGGCGATCAGTTCGCCGTTAAGCGGCTTGAGCCAGCGTAAATCCAGAACGCGGGCTTTTTTGCCGGTCTCCCGTTCGATTTTTTTCGCTGCCCGCAGTGACATGGGCACACCGTTGCCGTAGGTGACGATAAGCAGGTCCCTGGCGTTCGGATCGTAGATACGGCCCTCGCCCAGCGGGATGGCACGGTCCGGTGCCGGGTACTCGAAGAGCCACTGGTTGTCCTTGGGTTCGTGCAAATCCTTCGCCATGTAGAGCGCGATGGGTTCGAGCCACAGCACCACGCGGCCGTCAGCCTTTGCCAGCGCAGCGCAGGTGCGCAGCATCATGGCGGCGTCGTCGCCGCGGGCCGGACAGGCCACCACGATACCGGGTATGTCCCGCAGCGCGGTGAAGCTGTTGTCGTTGTGAAAATGACCGCCGAAACCCTTCTGGTAACCCAGCGCGGCGATGCGCACCACCATGCCGTTTGAGTATTGCGCATTGGAGAAGAACTGCAATGATGCCGCCTCGCCGCGGATCTGGTCGCAGGCGTTGTGGAAATAGGCGAGGTACTGGATTTCCGGGAACGGCAGCATGCCCATGGAGGCTGCGCCCTGGGCCATACCGAGAATGGTCTGCTCGTCCAGCAGCGTGTTGAACACGCGCTGGCCTTTGAAAATCTTGTAGAGGCCCGAGGTGACGGTATAGACGCCGCCCTTCTGGGCCACGTCCTCGCCGAACACGGTCATCTCGGGATACTTCGCCATGAGATCAAAGAGAGCGCGGTTCAACTGGATGGACAGCTGCCGCGGCGGCTGCTTTTCCGGCAGCGCGTCTTCGCCGCCGAAAGCGACTAAGCGCGCTTCCTTTGACGCCGGACGAACCGCTTCAGCGTTCACTTTTTCAGGATGGTAAGGCGCGAGCGGCGCCATGACCTGCTCGGCGCTGGTGAGCTTGGGGCGCTTCTCAGCTTTCTTCGCAGCTTCCTGCACACGCAGGCGGCAGTCTTTATATTTGTCCAGCAATTCCGCCGATGTGTAAACGCCCGATTCCAGCGCAATGCGTGCCGACATCAGTAGCGGATCACGCGCTTCCGTGGCTTCCAGTTCCGCAGCGCTCTTGTATTCGGTTTCCGCGTCCGTGCCGGCGTGGCCCAGCAGGCGCACCAGTTTCAGGTGCAGGAACACCGGATGGCGATGCTCGCGGCAATACACCACGGCTTCCTGCGCCTTGGCATACGCATCCACCACGTCGGTGCCGTCGGCAAAGATGTATTCGAGGCCCGCGCGGTCGCTGTAATTCGCCCCGATCCAGCCGGGCGGCGTTTTCACCGAGATGCCGATATCATTGTCCTCGCACACGAACAGGATCGGGCAGGGCAATTTCTGGAATGCGGTCCACTGTGCGGCATTGATGGCGCCCACCGCCGTCGAATGGTTGGCACTGGCGTCACCGAAACTGCATACCACGATGCTGTCTTCCGGGATCGGCAGCTTCGCACCGATGCGTTTTGCCTGGGCGATAGCCACCGCCGTACCCACGGCTTTCGGCAGGTGGCTGGCGATGGTGCTGGTCTGGGGCGGCACCCACAGCGGCACCGAGCCCCAGACCTTGTGGCGCCCGCCGGAAATCGGATCTTCGCTGGATGCAGCCAGCGACAGCGCCGTGTCGTACACCATGTCAATATTCAACTTGCGGGCGCGCTCCTGCATGAAAGCGCCGCTGCGGTAATGCAGGAAGGCGATGTCGGTATGCCGCGTGACCCGGCCCACAGCGGCATTGCCCTCATGACCGGAACTGCCGATGGTGTAGAAGCCCTCGTTGCGCGCGCGCATGGCGCGCGCCTCAATGTCCTGATGACGCGAGAGCATCTGTGACTCGAACAGCTCCTTGAAATCCGCGACCGTCAGCGCCACGCCTGCGCGGATGGCATCGCGGTCTGACAGTTTGCGTGCCGGTGTTGCCGTCCAGTTCTGCACAAAGCGGATGAAATTGCCGTCCACAATTTCGGCGCGATTGATGGCACGCGTGGCAACACGCACGAAACCCGTGGAACTGCTCTGTTGACTCATGCGGAGGCTTGCCGGTTCAATTGTCGCCGCTACATGGAAACGAAACCGGGCTGCGATTGCACTCGCGCCAACCAGTCACGCACGGCCTGGTAAGGTGACAAATCGAAACCGCCATCCGCGGCGCAATGTGTGTAGGCAAACAATGCGATATCCGCGACGCTGTAGCATGCGCCGGCAAAAAATGGCTGCCGTTGCAGGTGACCCTCCATGACACCCAGCGCCTGGTGGCCCCGCTCCCGCAGGCGCGGCAACTCGGCAGCACGTGGATTGTCGGCGGGCAGGTACTTTGCAATGAAGCGCGCCACGGCGACGTAGGGTTCGTGGCTGTACTGCTCGAAAAACATCCACTGCAATGCCTGCGCCCGTTCCCAGCGCCCTGCCGGCGACAACCCCGTGTTCTCGGCCAAATAGCAGAGAATCGCGTTGGATTCCGGCAGATACTTTCCGGGTTCCACCTCCAGCAGCGGCACCTTGCCGTTGGGATTCCTGGCCAGAAAATCCGGCTTGCGGGTTTCGCCGGCGACGCTGTTGACTTCCACCCAACGGTACGGCAGATGCAGCTGTTCCAGGGCCAGGCGCACCTTGTAACAGTTGCCGGAGGAGCGCATGCCGTACACGGTGTAACGCGGGGTGCTCATGGGATATACGGGTGCAATGCGTCCGCCATCCTCAAAAGGCATTGACACCCGTCAGCTCCTTGCCGATCACCAGTTGATGTACCGTCTCGGTGCCTTCGTAGGTGATGACGCTCTCAAGATTGAGCGCGTGGCGGATGGGGCAGAACTCCGTGGTGATGCCGGCGCCGCCCAGCAGATCACGCGCGTCACGGGCGATGTCCAGCGCCATGCGTACGTTGTTCCACTTGGCGAGGGACACCTGGCTGGGGTGCAGTTTGCCCGCATCCTTGAGGCGACCGAGTTGCAATGACAGGAGCTGTGCGCCGGTGATCTTGCGCACCATCTCCGCCATGCGCAGTTGCGTCATCTGGTTGTGGTCAAGCGGCCGGCCAAAGAGTTCGCGGGTCTTGGTGTAGTCCAGCACTTCTTTCAGACAGGCTTGCGCGGCACCGATGGCGCCCCAGGTGATGCCATAACGCGCCTGGTTGAGGCATGACAATGGCCCTTTCAGGCCCTTCACTTTCGGCAGGACGCTGGCTTCCGGCACTTTCACGTCGTCGAAATACAGCGCCGAGGTGACGGACGCACGCAGCGACATCTTGTGGTGGATCTCCGGGGCATCGAAGCCCTGCATGCCCTTTTCCACCAGGAAACCGCGGATGCCGTCTTCGGTGTTGGCCCACACCACCGCCACATCCGCAATGCTGCCGTTGGTGATCCACATCTTGGCGCCGTTCAGCACCCAGTCGCCGCGGCTATTCAGTTTTGCCACGGTCTTCATGTTGGAAGGATCGGAACCGCCATGGGGCTCGGTCAGGCCGAAACAACCGATGGCTTCGCCCTTGGCCATGGCCGGCAGCCAACGCTGCTTCTGCGCTTCGGAGCCGTAGGTATATATCGGATACATCACCAGGCTCGACTGCACTGACACGAAACTGCGCAGACCGGAATCCCCGCGTTCCAGTTCCTGGCAGATGAGGCCGTAGGCGACGCCGTTCAGTCCGGCGCAGCCGTAACCCTGGATGGAGCTGCCCAGCAGACCCAGCGCCGCGACTTCAGGGATCAGTTCTTTCGGGAAACGTGCCTTCTCGAAAGCTTCGCCGATGATGGGCAGCACCTTCTGGTCCACGAAACGGGCGACGCTGTCCTGCACCAGGCGTTCTTCCTCGGACAGCAGTTCGCGGACGTTATAGAAATCAACTGGATTCAGGGATTCCACGGAGCTCTCCGGCGGCGCGGCCAAGTTGTTGCCGTAAGGGGGATTTTCGGGGCCAGGGGCCGCAAAAAAACGCTGCTTATGATACCCGAAGGTCCTGCGGGATTCAGGCGCCGCCCCGTTCCAGCGCCGCCCGTACTTCCGGTGCGTAATAGAAGGTATCCGAGAACATCCGTGACTGCGCGGCGCCATGAGCAGGGAATGTCCCCTGGGCGGCCGTGATCATGGGCGGCGGGCCGCTCATATAGATGTCATGCCCGCTCAGGTCCGCGTGATCCGCCAGCACCGCCGCGTGCACGAAGCCGGTCCGGCCGGACCAGTGGTCGGACGGCAGGGGTTCGGACAGCACCGGCACGTATTTGAAGCCTGGGTGTGATGCCAGCCATTTCTTCACCAGCCAACCGGCATACAAGTCGCGGCGCGCCCGCGCGCCCCAGTAAAATTCGACCTGACGCTGCGGGCCCTGCTCGAAAACATGCCGCAACATGGCCTTGAAGGGCGCGAATCCCGCACCGCCTGCGATCATCAGGATCGGCCGCGCGGTATCCTCGCGCAGAAAGAATGTACCCAGCGGCCCCTGTATGTGCAGCAACGCACCTTCGTGCAACTTCTCGAAGACTTCCGTGGTAAACCGGCCGCCGGGCACGTGCCGCACATGCAGCTCCAGCAGACTGTCGTCGTGGGGCGGATTGGCCAGTGAAAAACTGCGCCGGTGCCCGTCTGCAAGCAGCACATCAATATATTGCCCCGGCAGGAAGCTCAGCCGCTCCACCGCCGGCAGTTTCAGGTACAGCGCCTCGACATCATGAGCCAGCCGTTCCATTCGCACGATGCGGCAGGGCAGGGTCTTCACCACAAGCTCCGCCACCGCGGTAATCTCCCTGACATCCAGCGCGATGTCGTTCAAGGGGACGGCGCGGCACAACAGTATTTCAGCCTGCTGCATTTCCAGTGCCGTAATCGCCAGCGGCGGACCCTGTGGATAATGCACTCTGCCGGAAACAAGCCGTGCACGACAGGTGCCGCAGCTGCCGCTGCGACAGTCATGGGAGAGCTGGATACCCTGGCGGTGTGCGGCCTGTAAAACAGCCTCGCCCTCGTCGACGCTGAACGCCTTGCCGCCGGGCTGGAGCGTGACCTGGTAAGGCATGGTGTGCCGCCGAACCGTTAGAATGGCGCGGCCATTGTCCACGAAAACCGGGGGTAAAACAGCATGCCGCACATGCTCACGCTGATCGGCGTGGTCATCGTCATCGCCGGCTTCGCGCTGCGGGTGAATCCGCTGCTGGTGGTGACCGTGGCGGGTATCGCCACCGGTTTCGCCGGCGGTCTGCATCCTGTCGCCATCGTCAGCGAGTTCGGCCGGGCCTTCACCGAGAACCGTTATATGGGCCTGGTATGGCTGACGCTGCCGGTGATCGGCCTGCTGGAACGCGGTGGTCTCAAGGAGCGCGCCCAGGAACTCATTGGTCGCATCCAATCCGCCACCACCGGCCGCGTGCTGCTGCTGTATCTCGCCATCCGCCAGCTCACCGCCAGCATCGGGCTGACTTCCCTGGGCGGCCAGGCGCAGATGGTACGGCCGTTGGTGGCGCCCATGGCGGAAGCGGCGGCGCAGGCACGCTTCGGCGAGCTGCCGGACAAGACCCGCCATCTGATCCGTGCCCACGCGGCCGGCGTGGACAACGTGGGTGTGTTCTTCGGCGAGGACATCTTCCTGGCCATGGGCTCGGTGCTCCTGATCAAGGGTTTCCTCGACGAGAACGGCATCCACCTGACGCCGCTGCACATCGCACTCTGGGCGATTCCCACCGCGATTGCGGTATTCATCATCCACGGTGTGCGCCTGCTGCTGCTGGATCGCCGCCTGAGCAGACAATTCAAGGACCGCCTGCCGTGATCCGGCTGGAATTCATCTATACGCTCGGCGGTCTGCTGTTCTCCACGGTCGCCGTGCTCGAGTTTCTCGACCGTGCCAATTCGATGCGCTATCGCAAGACCCTGTTCTGGGGCATCTACGGCGTCACTTTCCTGTTCGGCGCGCTGCTGCCGTCGTTTGCGACCGGCTGTCTGGTGATCCTCATGGTGCTGGTGACCGGCTGGAAGGACCTGGGTGCGAGCAAAGTGAAGACCACGGCGGAAGCGGAGCGGCGGCAGAGCGCCTCGCGGCTGCGGGATAAACTTTTCATCCCGGCGCTATGCATTCCGTTCGTGACTTTCCTCGGCACCCTGCTGCTGCCGAAAATCATTATCGCGGGTACACCGTTAGCTGCATCGAAAGACGCCACGCTGGTATCTCTTGGTCTGTCGGTGATCGTGGCGCTGGCGGTGGCGCTGTGGCTGTT